>NZ_JAVRIC010000029.1 GCF_031846245.1 Banduia mediterranea
CCTCCAAATGGCCGCGATGGTGGGGAGCGAATTGATACTGTTGACAAGTGTACGCATCAAGCTTTCGTCGCATGTCAAACCAGCCAGTGCCCAGCATCCGTTTGTTATTAAAGAATTATTTAGAAATGACTGTCCCAAAATCGTCCCCAAACCGTCCCTGGGACGATTTTGCGTTCTGTGCGGTGCGCCAAAGAAAAAGGGCCAAGGCTAGAAAGCCTTGGCCCTTCAACAACTTATGTTTGGCGCGCCCGGATGGATTCGAACCACCGACCCCCAAGTTCGTAGCCTGGTGCTCTATCCAACTGAGCTACGGGCGCATTGTCTTCGCGGCCCGACCCGGGCAGCGAGGTCGCGCATTATAGAGACGTTTTTTTCCGGGTGATAGTCCTTTGGTAATCAATCGCGCTCGGGAAGTGCCGCTTACCTTCGCGGGTTACTGTAGAAACTCCTGAACCTGGAAGGACTGCGGAATGGCGTCGACGATCCGAGAATTTAGGCATGACACGGCAGCACAAACTGCTGTAGCACTCGCCGCTTCAGTCGCCGCGCGACTGCAGCAGGCGATCACGGCACGGGATACGGCGCTGCTGGCCGTTTCCGGGGGGCGTTCGCCAGCGGCGGTATTCGACGCGCTGCGCGGTCATGCGATCGAGTGGGACAAGCTGGTGGTTGCGCAAGTCGACGAGCGTTGGGTGTCGCCGGACCACGCTGACAGCAATAGTCGCCTGATTCGCGAGCATCTGTTGACCGGGCCGGCAGCGGCGGCTCGCTTCGTGCCGATGAAGAATGAGGCGCCGGATGCCTACGCTGGGCAGGCCGAGTGCGAGGCGGCGTTGGCGGCGCTGCCGCGTCCGTTCGACGTGATCTTGCTGGGAATGGGGGAAGATGGACATACGGCCTCGCTGTTCCCGGGCGCTTCCGAGCTTTCGGTTGGCCTGAGCAGTGAAGACCTGTGCCTCGCCGTCACGCCGCCAGCGGCGCCGCATCAACGCATGTCACTGACATTGAACGGTCTGCTCGACAGTCGGTTGCTGGTCCTGCAGATTGGCGGGGCCGCCAAGGAGGCGGTTTACCGGTCCGCGCTGGCGCCGGGGCCGATCGAGGACATGCCGATTCGGGCCGTTCTTCGCCAGAACAAGGTTCCGTTGGATGTGTGGTTGAGCTAGGCCTTGCATGATTGGACCATTGCCTCCGCAACGCACGTCAGTCACCCCCAATGGGGGCACACACACCGCAACAGCAAGGGATGCTCCGTGACGCTTGCCACCATCATCACCGTCTCCGACTTCGGCGTCCTGGCTGCAGGCGCGTATCAGGCGGAGAGTCCCGTGGTAACGGCCTGCGAATCGGAGCTCGAGGAACCGCTGCAGCACTTTGCGTCCGCGGCGGAGATCCAAGCGAAGGCCGCGCTTTGTGCAGACACTGGTGTTCGCAACTACGCTTTCGGGTTCTGGTATCCGTCGATGAAGGGGCAGGTTCTAGAACGAAAGCTCAGGTTTGATCCGCCCCGGAATGGCAAGTCGTACCGATACTCGCTGAGCGGCTGGGGCATCATCCGCCTTCACATTTACTGCACACCGCCCAACACATTTCAGTGCAGAGTCGCCGTCAATTCCGAATCTCGTGCCCGGTCACGTGAACGTCGATACCCGGAACTGGGCGCAGCATCCGACTGGGATTGGCGTGCCGTGGAAACCTACGCGTTCAGACTGTCTCGCAGGCTTGCGTCCATGGGCCGCACCGCACCTGTCGTCCAAGTCGAGCCTTGATCGAGCCGTTGAAGCATTCGTTCGCTCCACTCAAGTAAGACGGGGGTATGGTCTGCGACCGCTGCACGAGTTTGCTACTGCTGTGCTCTGCGCAAAGCGGCGGATGAGCGCCTTGACGCAGGCGGGAGCCGGTTGCGTCAGTGAGATCGAGATCGGCTCGGTGCGCCGATGGCGTTGTGCTTATGCCTTCTGGACCCCATCCGGCGGAACAAACGACAAAGGCCAGCGAATTCGCTGGCCTTTTCGATAGGAACAATCCTGATTTTATTGGTCGGGGTGACAGGATTCGAACCTGCGACCTCTTACTCCCGAAGCAAGCGCTCTACCAAGCTGAGCTACACCCCGCATCTGCAACTTAGACTGAATCTGTAACGCCGATTCCGCCGGTCTTTCAGCGATCCCGCTCGATCGCGAAGCGCGTCAGCGCCAGCATCGTCTCCTTGTAGGGAGAATCGGGAATTCCGGTCACCGCCGCGTGCGCCTTGTCGGCATGGCTGGCAGCGAGCGCGGCAGTGTAGTGGATCGCCCGTGTGGATTCAACGACCTTGAGCACCTCGGCGAGTCGTTCGAGCTGTCCGTTGCGAATGGCTTCGCGAATCATGCCGGACTGTGCTTCGGTGCCGTGCCGCATTGCATGAATCAAGGGTAGGGTGGGCTTGCCTTCCGCCAGGTCGGTGCCGATATTCTTGCCGCTGATCTCGGGCGGAGCCGTGTAGTCGAGCAGATCGTCGACCATCTGGAACGCCATGCCCAGCCAGTGGCCGAACTCGGCGGCCTGTTTTCGCACCGCAGGCGGCTGGTCAGCGCAGATCGCCCCCAGTTCGGCCGCGGCCTGAAACAGACGGGCGGTCTTGAGTTCGATCACGCGCAGATAGCGGGCCTCCTCGACATCGGGGTCGCCAATGTTCAGCAACTGCAGAACCTCGCCCTCGGCGATCGCGTTGGTCGCGTCGGCCAGAACCTGCATGACTTCCATGCGACCGGTTTCGACCATCATCTGAAAACTGCGGCTGTACAGGAAATCACCGGACAGCACGGCGCCGGAGTTGCCCCAGACCGCGTTGGCGGTCTCCCGGCCTCGGCGCAGCACCGATTCGTCGACGACATCGTCATGCAGCAGCGTCGAGGTATGAATGAATTCGATCACCGCCGCCAGCAGGTGAGGTTCGGCCGTCTGGCAGCCAAAGGCTCGCGCTGTCAGTACCAGCAGCGCCGGGCGCATGCGCTTGCCGCCCGCGTTGACGATGTAGTTGCCCATTTCATTGATCAACGCCACTTCTGACGTGAGTCTTTGACGGATCAGATCATCGACGCAGCGAAGGTCATCCGCGATCGGCGAGAGTATCGCTTTGAGTTCCATGGGAGCGGGGGAGAAAAGGCCCGGCGATCCTAGAGTTTGTGGGCTATTCCGTCAATTCAGCCAGGTTTGACCGGGTGCCGGCAAGACTATAGAATTCGCGCCCTTCCGGGCCGCCGGCCCGATTCGATTTGGACGTTCTGGAGTGTGCGATGTACGCCGTGATCAAGACCGGTGGCAAACAGTATAAGGTCGCCTCTGGCGAGAAACTTCGTGTGGAACTGTTGACCGCCGAGGTGGGCAGCACGATTTCCTTCGACGAAGTGCTCATGGTGGGTGAAGGTGGATCCGCCAAGGTCGGCGCTCCGCATGTGGCGGACGCGGAGGTCAAGGCCGAGGTCCTGTCCCATGGCCGTGGCGACAAGGTGCGCATCGTCAAGCACCGCCGCCGCAAGCACTATCACAAGGAACAGGGTCACCGTCAGCACTTCACCGAAGTGAAGATCACGGAGATCGTCGGCGCCTGAGGCGTCGCACGGCTTTAAGAGGAATCAGCAATGGCACATAAAAAGGCAGGCGGCAGTTCCAAGAACGGTCGCGATTCGAAATCCAAGCGCCTAGGCGTGAAGCATTTCGGCGGCGAGAGCGTCATCGCGGGCAACATCATCGTGCGTCAGCGCGGTAGTGAACTGCACCCGGGCGTGAACTGTGGCATGGGCCGCGATTACACCCTGTTCGCCAAGGCGGACGGCAAGGTCGAGTTCAAGCCGCGCAAGGGCCGGACGGTGGTCAACATCGTTGCAGCCTGAGGCGTTCCGGCACTCGCAGAAAGGGCCTCGTTCGCGGGGCCTTTTTTGTGTCCGGACGCCTGAATCGAGCGCAAATGCATCATGAAATTCGTTGACGAAGCAAAAATTCGTGTGGAGGCCGGCAACGGCGGTCGCGGGCACATCAGCTTCCGCCGCGAGCGCTCGATTCCATTCGGCGGTCCGGATGGTGGCGACGGGGGGGATGGCGGCAGTGTCTATGCGGTTGCGGATTTCAACCTCAATACCCTGGCGGACTTTCGTTTCAATCGCGTTTTTCGGGCACAGCACGGCGCATCCGGTGGCAAGAGCAACTGCAATGGCGCCGGTGGTGACGATCTGGAAATCCCGGTGCCTCTGGGCACGCAGATCTATGACGGCGATACCGGCGAATTGATCGGCGAGCTGACGCGGCGAACGGAACGGGTCTGCGTGGCGCGCGGCGGTTTTCACGGCATCGGCAATACCCGCTTCAAGTCCAGCATCAACCGCGCACCGCGTCAGAACACACCTGGTTATCCCGGCGAGCAGCGCGATCTGCGTCTGGAACTGTCGGTGATGGCGGACGTCGGACTGCTGGGCATGCCCAACGCCGGCAAATCCACCCTGCTGGCTTCGATGTCCGCAGCGCGGCCGAAGATCGCGGACTATCCGTTCACGACGCTGTATCCGCAGCCGGGTGTGGTTTCGGTGGGGCCCCTGCGCAGCTTCGTGATGGTCGACATTCCCGGTCTGATCGAGGGCGCCGCCGATGGTGCCGGGCTGGGCATCCGTTTTCTGAAGCATCTGTCGCGTACGCGGCTACTGCTGCATCTGGTGGACGTGCTGCCGCCGGACGAAAGCGACCCGATCGAGAACGTGCGCGCGATTCGCGGTGAGCTCGAGCAGTTCGGCGCCGATCTGGCGGGCCGTGAACAATGGCTGGTGCTCAACAAAACCGATCTGCTGGATGCGGACCAGGCGCAACAGCGCTGCCGTGAAATCGTCGAAGGCCTGGATTGGCAGGGCCGTTGGTTCGCGATCTCGGCGGCCGCGCAGCGCGGGCTGGAGGAACTTGGGCGCGAAGCCATGGATTGGATCGAAGCCGCCTGGGCACGCGAGGCCAAGCACGAAGCCGAGGAGTGGGGCGATGAGCCCGCGGGCGAGCCTGACGCAAACTAGGCGCTGGGTGGTCAAGGTCGGCTCCTCGCTGCTGACGGCGAAGGGTCGCGGCCTGGATCGCGAAGCGATCGCCGATTGGGCGGCTCAGATCGCTGCCTTGGTGGCGCGCGGGCATCAGGTCGTGATGGTGTCGTCCGGCGCGGTGGCCGAGGGCCGGGCCCGCCTGGGCCTGTCGAAGCGACCCGAGCTGCTGCATGAACTCCAGGCGGTCGCCGCGGTCGGCCAGATGGGTCTGGTGCAGGCCTGGGAAGCGGCGTTCCAGGCGCATGGCCTGCGCACCGCGCAGGTCTTGCTGACGCACGATGACGTCAGCCATCGCGCGCGTTATCTCAATGCCAGGGCGACCCTGCGCACCCTGGTGGAGTGGCGCGTGGTCCCGGTGGTCAACGAGAACGATACGGTGGCGACGGATGAAATCCGGCTCGGCGACAACGACACGCTCGGCGCGCTGGTGAGCAATCTGATCGAAGCGGAAACCCTGGTGATCCTGACCGATCAGGACGGGCTCTATACGGCCGACCCGCGGCAGAGCGCCGACGCGCGCCTGCTGAGCGAGGCCGATCTGTCCGATCCGGCATTGACCGCAATGGCTGGCGAAGGTCGTGGCGATCTGGGGCGCGGCGGCATGCGCACCAAGCTGCTGGCGGCGCAATGGGCCGCGCGTTCCGGCGCAGCCACGGTGATCGCGCACGGACGCACGGAGCGTGTGCTGGAGCGGATTGCGGCGGGCGAATCCGTGGGGTCTCTGTTACGTCCTGTGCGCGGACCGATGGCGGCGCGCAAGCGTTGGATCGCGGGCCAATTGCAGGTGCGTGGTCGACTGTTCGTGGACGAGGGCGCGGCGCGTGTACTTCGGGAGCAGGGGCGCAGCCTGCTGCCGGTCGGCGTGCTGAGTGTCGAAGGTGGCTTCGAGCGTGGCGATCTGGTGCAGTGTCTGGACCTGCAGGGACAAGAGGTGGCACGCGGTCTGGTCAACTATGCGGCGGCCGATGCCGCGCAGATCGTCGGCACACCGTCATCCGCGTTGTTCGAGCGCCTGGGCTTTCTGGGTGAGCCGGAAATGATCCACCGCGACAATCTGGTGGTGGTCGACTGAAGTATCGCCGCTGTCGGCCTGCATTCGGGACATAAAAAAACGCGGGCCGTGGCCCGCGTTTTTCAGTACGACAAAGCGATGACTCAGGCAGAGGCGGAGATCGCCTGGATACGCTGCGTCAGGCGGCTCTTGTGACGAGCAGCCTTGTTCTTGTGAATCAGTCCACGATTCGAGTGGCGGTCCAGCACCGGCACCATGTCCTTGTAGGCGGTTTCGGCGGCGGCCTTGTCATTGGCGGCAATCGCATTGACGACACGCTTGATCGTCGAGCGCAGCATGGAGCGCTGTGCGGTGTTGCGGCCGCGACGAATTTCGGACTGGCGGGCGCGCTTTTTCGCCTGCGGGGAATTGGCCAAGGTAGGGCTCCTGAAACGATGCCGCAGGAATTTTCCGCGGTCGGTCAAAATATGAAGGGCGCGTAGTATTCTCACGCCCCTTGCGCTTGTCAACTGTCAGGCGGCTCCGGGTTTCGTTCACAACACACCGTCCATGTCCTCCAACCTGTTCCGTTCCAGTGGCATCGTCAGTCTGATGACACTGGTCTCCCGCCTGCTGGGTTTCGTCCGCGATGTGTTGCAGGCCTCGCTGTTCGGCGCCGGCGCGGCGATGGACGTGTTCTTTGTCGCGTTCCGCATCCCCAATCTGTTCCGTCGCCTGTTCGCCGAGGGGGCATTCCAGCAGGCCTTCGTGCCGGTGCTGACCGAAACCCGCAACACGCGCAGTCCGGCCGAGGTGCGCGCCCTGATCGACGTGGTGTCCGGCACGCTGGGGGGATTCCTGCTGTTGTTCACGGCAGTGGCGGTGATTGCGGCACCGCTGTTGATGGGCGCTTTCGCACCGGGATTCGCCGACGACCCCGAAAAGTTTGAACAGGGCGTGCGCCTGCTGCGCTGGACGTTTCCGTACCTGATGTTCATGTCGCTCGCGGCCCTGGTGTCGGGCATCCTCAATGCCTACGGCAAGTTCGCGATACCCGCGCTGACGCCGGTCTGGCTGAACATCGTGATGATCGCGGCGGCGCTGCTGTATGCGCCCTCGGTCGAGGCGCTGGCGATCGCGGTGTTCTTCGCCGGCATCGTGCAGTTGCTGTTCCAGTTGCCGGCCGTGGCCAAGCTGGGACTGCTGCCAAGGCCGCGCTGGGGCTGGCACGACCCGCAGGTGCGCAGGATCATCACGTTGATGATCCCGATCGTGTTCGGAGCTTCGGTACAGCAGGTGAGCCTGTTGCTGGATTCGATCATTGCCTCGTTCCTGCCCGGTCAGGGCAGCGTGAGCTGGCTGTGGTTCGCCGACCGGCTGATGGAATTTCCGCTCGGTACCTTCAGCATCGCCATCGCCACGGTGATCCTGCCGAGTCTGGCGGGACACCATGCAAGGAACTCGGCCGAAGAATTCAGCGACACCCTGGATTGGGCCTTGCGTGCCGTGGTGTTGCTGGGCTTGCCGGCCACGGTGGGGCTGTTCGTGCTGGCGGGGCCGATCGTTTCAACGCTGTTCCAGCATTCCGAATTTACGGTGACGGACGTCGGGCAGACGGCCTGGGCGCTGATGGCCTACGCCTTGGGCTTTCTCGGCTTCTCGTTCGTGAAGATTCTGATCCCGGGCTTCTATGCGCGACAGCAGACACGCGAACCGATCCGTTTCGGCGTGATCGCACTGGTCTGTGGAATGCTGCTCAGTGTCGGATTCACCCTGAGCCTGCTGGCCATGGATTTCGTGGCGCCGCACGCGGGCATCGCCCTGGCAACCGCGATCAGCGCCTGGATCAATGCCTGTCTGCTGGCGCGTGCCCTGTATCGGCAGCGCGTGTGGCGCCCGCGGCGAGAATGGCGCGTGTTCCTGCTGCGTATCGGAATTGCCAACCTGGTGATGGCCGTGGTGCTGGCCTGGACGGCTGGTTCGCTTGAAGGCTGGACCAGCGCGCCGGCCATGGTCAGGGCGGGCCGGCTCGCCGCGACGATCGTCGCGGCGGCCGTCGCCTACTTTGCATTGCTGTACGCGATGGGGATGCGCCCCGCGCGTTATCTGCGACGCGCCTGAGCCGCAGTGAGGGCTTCAGGCCACCACTGCGTTCGGTGGCGGCGCGGCGTTCGGGTTCTCGAATCAATTCCGAAGCAGCGACCCATGCTCTCCCACGGTCTTGGAACCTGGGGGGGGACGGCCTGCTACACCGGGTACCGCTAAACACTCTTCACAACAATTACGTCTACCGCGAAAACAAACATACAAGGGGGGTCCGCTCGCGAATGCGAGCGGTGGGTGAGGGGAACGGCCATGCCGCAGCAGATTCATTCTGCAGGGTGCCGCTTGGCGGCATGGCCGTTAGAATGCACTGCGAGCGGTGGACCAGCTCGACCGTTACGGCCGCGATGAATCCTGATTCTGCTGCCCCAGGCCGATCTGGCGGATGCGACTGTTCTTGCGGAGCGGGTTCGCCTCGCCGTCGCCGTCGCCGTCGCCGCCGCCGCGTCCTCGGGCGAAGATCCGGAGTCGACGGTCTCCGTGAGCATGGGGATCGCCAGTGTATTGCCGCGCACGGGTTCCGACATTGCCAGTCTGATCGAATCCGCCGACGATGCCCTGTACCGCGCCAGACAGCGCGGGCGAAAGCGGGGGGAACTCGCCCAATTGACTGTGTTTGTGCAATAAAGTGATACCAGTCGCAGAACACACAACAAACGGCTGATTGACTCAGACGTCGCTCGGAAGAGGGCCCCGGCACGATGATCCAAGTTGCACCACAGCTCGAAGCGGGAGCGACCACGGTCAGGGTTCTGCTGGTGGAGGACAGCCAGGCCGACGTCCTGCTGATGAAGCGTTACCTGCAACGCGTGTCTCCGGTTCGATACCAGGTCACGGTTGCGCGCACGCGCGAGACCGCCGTCACCGCGCTGCGTCAGCCCTTCGATGTATGCATCATGGATTTTTACCTCGGTGGATTTACCGGTCTGGAACTGCTGCAAGGCTTAGATGCCGAGGAATTGTCCGGACCCGTTATCCTGATCACCGGGGTGCCTGATGAGCGTATCGACCAACAGGCGCTGGACTGCGGCGTCGCCGATTTCCTGTCCAAGGCTGAAGCGGTAACGCCGCTGCTCGACCGCAGCATCCGCTATGCGCGCCGCCAGTTCGAGCAGCAGCGTCGGCTACGCCATTTGGTGGAACACGATCCACTCACCGGCCTGTTGAATCGCGAAACGTTCACGCAACGACTGATCCGGTTGCGGCATGCCGAAGCCCAGCAGCCACAGGGGCTGTACCTGCTCTGCGTGGGTATCGATGGTCTCAACAGCGTCAACGACAACTGGGGGCATGGCGTCGGCGATCGAGCCCTGGTCCACGTGTCCAGCCGCCTGGGACACGCGGTCGGCGAATCCGCGCCGATCGGCCGCGTCGGCGGGGATGCCATGGTGGTGGCGGTGACAGGGATGGATGAGTCCTCCGTCGAATCGCTTGCCCAGCGGATACTGGCCGCCATGCGTGAGCCCTTGAGTGTCGGCGCTGAACAGATCGTGACCACGGTCTCGATCGGGATCGTCAGCGCCGATCAGAGCCCCAGCGACGTGCAGGAATTCGTGCGCCTGGCGGACCATGCGATGCTTGCCGCCAAGCGGGCTGGGCGCGACACGTTTTCGTATCACCGCACCGGTCGGCCGGCGACGACGCGGCTGCGCGCGTTGTTGGAGACCGACCTGCGTCAGGCGGTAGGCGATGATGAACTGTGGATGGGGCATGAGCCGCAGATTTCACTGCAGGACGGGCGCCTGACCGGCGCCGAAGCCCTGGCGCGCTGGACGCACCCGAAACACGGCAATGTTTCTCCGTCCCTGTTCATTCCGCTGGCCCAGGCCTGCGGGCTGATCCGCCCGCTGACGCGATGGAGCCTGCGCGAGGCCGTGGCCAGTCTGGCGTCCTGGGCCCCTCTGATCGACGATGACTTTCGGCTTGCGGTCAATGTTGCGCCCGCAGCCCTGCTGAGCCCGGGTTTCGCGGAGCAACTCGACGAGCTGCTGAGTCAGGGCGGTGTGTCGGCGCGGAACCTGCGCCTGGAGATTACCGAGGATTACTTTGCCTATGACGATGTCTACCAGAAATTGCAGCGGTTGTACGACATGGGCCTGAGCCTGGCCCTGGATGACTTCGGGACCGGATATTCCTCGCTGACGCGGCTCTCGCGCCTGCCGATCGATACCCTCAAGATCGACCAGAGCTTCGTCAAAGACATGACCACGGACGCACGAGCCGCTGCGCTGGTGAAATCGATATTGTCGGTCGGCAAGGATCTGGACATGACGGTGATCGCCGAAGGGGTGGAAACCGCGGAGCAGGCGGATCGGTTGCTCGAACTGGGATGTCGAACGGTGCAAGGGTTTCTCTACGGCACCAACGAGGACCGCCTGGCATTCACCTCCCGGCTGCTGTGACGATGCCGTGCGGCATCGTCGCCTGATCGGCCGCCATGTTTTCCTGTGATGTTGTGGTCATCGGCGGTGGTGCGGCGGGACTGATGAGTGCGATGGTCGCCGGCCAGCGTGGCCGCCGCGTCGTGCTGATCGAACATGCCAAACGGGTCGGCAAAAAAATCCTGATGTCCGGCGGCGGGCGCTGCAATTTCACCAACCTCTACGCCGGCCCGGACAACTACCTGTCGTCCAATCCACATTTCTGCAAGTCGGCACTGGCGCGCTATACACCGGCGGATTTCATTGCACTGGTCGAACGCCACCGCATCGCGTATCACGAAAAGGAACTCGGCCAACTGTTCTGTGACGAGTCGAGCAAGGACATCGTGCGCATGTTGCTGAGCGAGTGCGAGACAGCGGGGGTGAACATCCTGACCGAATGCGCGGTGCGGAGTGTTGAAAGTCTCGAAGGCGATGGTTTCGTGATCGATACCGCGCGCGGACGGTTCCAGACGGAATCCCTGGTGATCGCCAGCGGTGGTTTGTCGATTCCGAAGATGGGCGCCACCGGTTTCGGCTATGCGCTGGCGCGCCAGTTCGGGCTTTCGGTTGTGGACACGCGTGCCGGTCTGGTTCCGCTGACCCTCAGCGGCACTCCTCTGGAGGACTGGGAGGGATTGCCCGGAATCGCCATTGATGCCGCGGCCACTGCGAACGGGACGGATTTTCGCGGTGGATTGCTGTGGACCCATCGCGGCTTTTCGGGGCCGTCTATCCTTCAGATTTCCTCGTACTGGAAGTCGGGGGACACGCTGCACCTGAATCTGTTGCCTGAACTGGACGCCGCCGATGACCTGCTGTCGGCGCGGCGAGATCAGCCAAGATTGCGTCTGCGTCAGTGGCTGGACGCGCGGCTGCCGGGGCGCCTGGCACAGCGTCTGTGCGCGCGCTTCTTCGAGGATCGGCCGCTGGCGCAGCTCCGTGATGCGGCGCTGCGCGAGATCGGTCAGCAGCTCAACGCCTGGCCGATCGTTGTCAGCGGCACCGAAGGCTATCGCACCGCCGAGGTGACCCTGGGCGGTGTCGACACGCGCGAACTGTCCTCGTCGACGATGGAGTCACGGCGCGTGCCGGGGCTTTACTTCGTCGGCGAGGTGGTCGATGTCACAGGCTGGCTCGGCGGCTACAACTTTCAATGGGCCTGGGCTTCGGCCCAGGCCGCCGGCGCGGCCGTCTGATCCCGTAGAATCGGCGCCCCGGTTTCCTCCAGTCCTTGTGAAGCGATGCTCCTCAACCTCAAGAATGTCAGCCTGAGTCTGGGTCGCAGTGTGGTGCTCGACCATGCGCAGCTGACGATCGAGCGCGGCGAGCGCGTCTGTCTGGTCGGCCGCAACGGCACCGGAAAATCCACGCTGATGCGTCTGATCAATGGCTCGCAGCAGCCGGACGACGGCGAAATCGTGATCGACAGCGGCGCGCGCATCTCCGAGCTTCCGCAGGACGTACCGCCGGGTACTGAAGGCAGTGTCTTCGACGTGGTCGCCGAGGGTCTGGGCGAGGCGGGGCGTCTCGTCGCCGAGTACCATCATCTGATCGAAAGCGGCTCTGAGGACATGGGGCATCTCGGTCGTGTGCAGGCAGCACTCGAAGCGGTGGACGGCTGGTCGCTGGACGCGCGCGTCGAAACCATCCTGACCAAGCTGAAGTTGCCGGCCGATGCGGTGTTCGCTTCGCTGTCCGGTGGCCTCAAGCGACGCGTGCTGCTGGGGCAGGCCCTGGTCGCGGAGCCCGATCTGCTGTTGTTGGACGAACCGACCAACCATCTGGACATCGACAGCATCGCCTGGATCGAGGACTTTCTGGTCGACTGGCCGGGCACGCTGCTGTTCGTGACGCACGACCGCGCCTTTCTGCGCCGAGTAGCCTCGCGCATCGTCGAACTCGACCGTGGCACCCTGAGCAGCTGGCCCGGGAGCTATGACGACTACCTGCGGCGCAAGGAGGACGTCCTGCAGGCGGAGGCGCAACAGAACGCGTTGTTCGACAAGAAGCTCGCCGAGGAGGAGACCTGGATTCGCAAGGGTATCCAGGCTCGGCGGACCCGCAACGAAGGTCGCGTGCGTGCCCTGTATGCGCTGCGCGAGGACTTCGCGAGCCGCCGCAAGCTGTCCGGCAAGGCCAAGATGCAGGTCCAGGAGGCCGAACGCTCCGGCAAGATGGTGATCGAAGCCGAAGGCCTGCAGTTTGCGCACGGCGAGCGCCTGCTGGTACGGAACTTCTCGGCCACGGTCCTGCGCGGCGAAAAGATCGGACTGATCGGACCGAACGGCGTCGGCAAGACCACCTTGCTCAAGCTCCTGCTTGGATCGCTGCAGCCCGACCAGGGCACGGTCCGCTTGGGCACCAAACTCGAAATCGCCGTGTTCGACCAGTTGCGTACGGCGCTGGACGCCGAACGACCGGTCTGGGAACAGATCGCCGATGGTCGCGAGTTCATCGAATCACCGCAGGGTCGCAAGCATGTCATGGGCTATCTGCAGGATTTCCTTTTCACGCCGGACCGGGCGCGCAGCCCGATCAAGGCACTGTCCGGCGGCGAGCGCTCGCGCGTGATGCTGGCGCGTCTGTTCGCGCAGCCTTCGAACCTCCTGGTGCTGGACGAGCCAACCAACGACCTCGACATCGAGACCCTGGATTTGCTCGAAGAGCAGTTGTCCGAATACAGCGGTACGGTCTTGCTGGTCAGCCACGACCGTGAATTTCTGGATCGCGTGGTCACGCGCAGTTTCGTGTTCGAAGGCGCAGGCCGCATCGGCGACTTCATCGGCGGCTATAGCGAGTGGCGCCGTCAGGCGGCCGCGATGTCCACGTCGGCCCCGGTCACGAACCGCTCATCGACGAAAGCGTCGACGCGCGCGCCGGCTCCCGCGGTCGCCGGGCGTCTCAGCAACCAGGAGAAGCGCGAACTTGACGCCTTGCCCCAACAGATCGAGGCGCTGGAGGGCGAACAGGCGCAGCTGGCCAGCGTCTTGGCGGACCCGGAGCTTTACCTCCGTGATCGGGCCGATGCGGTCAGCAAGCAGCAGCGCGCCAGCGAGATCGAGCAGGCGCTGCTGCTGGCGTACGAGCGTTGGGAGGCACTCGAAGCGCTGCGATAGGAGATGCGGCGAGTTCATCGAGGCCCCCCGTCCGGAATGATGATCGATGTTCGAGGCGCGGCCGATGAAAAAGCCATCGGCCCTGAGCACATGATCGGTGACTCGGCTTGCAGCGACTGCGGCGAGTGGTCCGCCCACTTGATAATTGCCGGTATTGCCAAGGACGATTTTCTCCATCTCCCGCTGGGAGAAGGGAGCACTCATCGATTCGGCTCACATCTCATATTCGTAGACTTCTCGTGGGCAGATTCACGTGGATAGACTTACTAGAAGCGGTAGTTCACGAGCAGCGCGATGATCACCGGGTGGATATCGATGTCGATCTTGTTGGTCGCCAGCGTGGTGCCGTCGCTGGCTTTGATCTTGATCGTGGATGTGGTCTCCAGAGGCAGGTACGAAGCCGAGAGGCTGACGCCCCAGCGATCCGTGACCTGGACCTGGGTGCCGATATTGATCACCGGATCCACCGAGGATGAGGAACTTGCGGTGGTGTAGGTGTCACCGGGAGTTCCGGCCGCCAGCGCGAGTGTGGTGCCGAGGCTGGAGTTGATCGCCTCCGCGGCGTTGTCCGAAAGCTCCACGTCGGTAAACCAGGTGTAGACCGCGCCGACGCCGATATAAGGGCGGACCGCATCTTCCGGTTCGCGGAAGTTCCAGTGCAGGATCATCGCCGGCGACCATTGGGTCGACGACGCCACTGGATTGGTGTTTGGATCACCGAGGTCGGCGTTGACGACTTCGCCGGCGGCGCCGGGAGGCGCGACGGTGCCGTAGCCGTAGATGTCGAAGTCGGCCGGGATTCCCCCCTCAAGCTGCAGCGAGAGCTGATCGGTGAAGAAGTACTTGGCCGTCAGCGCCGGGGTATCGGAGCTGCTGATCGAAAGGCCAGTGCCTTCGGAGCTGAACTGCTCGGGCACGCCGAGCAGAGTCAGCAGCGGGCTGGGGCGCAGTTCGGTGCGCACCGGGCCGCTCGAATCGCGCGTATCGATGTGGAAATAGCCGGCCTGAATCACAAGGTCGCCTGCGCCGAAGATCCTGGGAACGTCGTCCTGTGCAAGCGAGAGGCTGCTCCACCCGAGCAGGGTCGCACTGATTAGCAATTGTCTTTTCATCGAGGAGTTTTCCGGAGCTTGGTCGAAGGAGCGGCGGGTTGGCCTCCTGCCGGCTGCCGTCGGTCCCTGACGCATTCCGCCTTCGTATGCCATTCAGGGCATTCAGCAATAGTGAACGTACGCTGCTGATCGAGGCATGAACGAAGCATGAACTTTCAGATCGAAGTGCATGCATTCATTGACTCAGGAGACTGTCGATCATCGCCAGTGCGGCGGACGAGAGCGTTCTGCGCCGATGCCGGACGACACCGAGGTCACGATGCATGTGCAGTTCGGAGATTTTAACGACGCGCAGTGTTTCGTCCAGCATCGACAGCGGCAGCACACTCCAGCCCAGACCGATGCCGGCCAGCATTTTCAGGGTTTCCAGGTAGTTCGTGGCGAGCCGGATATGCGGCGACAGGCCGTGGCGTTCAAATTCACGCCGGACGATGCGATGGGTGTAGGTCTGCTCGTCCGGCAGGACCGCCGGGTGCGCGGCGAGATCGGCCAGGCTGGGTTTGTGCAGTCCCGCCAGAGCGTGCTCCGGCGCCGCGACCACCGCCAACGGGTCGGGCCAGATCACGTGGCATTCCAGCGAATCCGGGGCCTGGCTTGGCAGCGTGACGATGCCGAGTTCCAGTTTGCCGGCCAGCACCTGCTCACAGGCGACTTCGGAGTCCATGAAATGTATGTCGAGCTCGACCTGCGGATGTCGCGCGGTGTAGGCGCGCAGCACCGGGGGCAGGCGGTGCAGGCCGATATGGTGGCTGGTGCCGATCGACAGGCGACCGGCGACGGTGCCGCCGAGGCTGGCCACGGCGCGACGTCCGTCCTCGATGTCACCGAGTGCGCGCCGTGCGTACGGCAGCAGCGCCCGCCCGGCATCGGTCAGCATGACGCGGCGTGCGATGCGGTCGAAGAGGCGATGCCCGAGCCGCTCCTCCAGCGACATCAGACGTTTGCTGACCGCAGGCTGGCTCAGATGCAGATGTTGCGCGGCGGCGGAGACCGATCCGGTTTCGGCGACCTCCACGAAGGCGGTTAGATCACGCAGGTCCATCGCTCGAACAGGCTCCTTGGAAAATAAATTCCAGAAGGGAATGGATAATATAGAAAAGCATCACTGGAGTAATGAAACTCCGAAGACTAGACTGCGCGCCCTCGATGGAATCTCGATGCAAGGGGTCTGAAGCGATGGTCGTGGAAACGCCAAGAACGCTGTACGAAAAGATCTGGGACGCGCACGTCGTCGAGCCGCTGGGCGAAGGCGGCAGTGACGAGGCGGCGCTGATCTATATCGACCGTCATCTGGTGCATGAAGTCACCAGTCCGCAGGCTTTCGATGGCTTGCGCGCTGCGGGGCGCAAGCCGTGGCGGATATCAGCCAATCTGGCGGTGCCCGACCATAACGTGCCGACATTCAACCGGGCCGGCGGCATCATCGACCCGATTGCGCGCGCGCAACTGGCGGCGCTGGACGAAAACTGTGCCGAGTTCGGCATCACCAAGTTCGAGCTGATGGATGTGCGTCAGGGCATCGTCCACGTGATCGGTCCGGAGCAGGGTGCCACCCTGCCGGGCATGACCGTGGTCTGCGGCGATTCGCATACCGCGACGCACGGCGCCTTCGGCGCGCTGGCCTTCGGTATCGGCACCTCGGAAGTCGAACACGCACTGGCGACGCAGACCCTGGTGCAGAGCAAGGCCAAAACCATGCGGGTGCGCGTCAACGCTCAGGTCGGTCCGGGCGTGACCGCCAAGGACATCACGCTGGCGATCATCGGCCGCATCGGCACTGCTGGTGGCACGGGATACGTCATCGAATACGCCGGTGAGGCAATCGAGGATCTGTCGATCGAAGGCCGCATGACCTTGTGCAATATGGCAATCGAGGCTGGCGCCCGCGCCGGTCTGGTTGCTGTGGACGACAAGACCATCGACTACGTGCGCGGCCGGCCGTTCGCGCCGCGCGAGGAGCACTGGGCGCCGGCCGTCGCGGCCTGGCGCGAGCTGCACTCCGACGCCGGTGCGCAGTTCGACCGCACTGTCGAAATCGATGCCGCGAGCATCGAGCCGCAGGTCAGCTGGGGCACGTCGCCCGAAATGGTGGCGCCGATCAGTGGCCGCGTGCCCGATCCGCGGACGGCTCGCGATCCAGTACAGGCCGAAGGCTGGGCCCGCGCGTTGAAGTACATGGACCTGCAGGCCAGCATGCCGATCTCGGACATCCGCATCGACAAGGTGTTCATCGGCTCCTGCACCAATTCCAGGATCGAGGATCTGCGCGCTGCCGCGGCGGTGGTGCGCGGCCGGCGCAAGGCCGACAGCGTCAAGCTGGCGATGGTCGTGCCGGGTTCCGGGCTGGTCAAGGAGCAGGCCGAGGCCGAGGGCCTGGACCGTGTGTTCCTGGAAGCCGGTTTCGAGTGGCGCGAGCCGGGCTGTTCGATGTGTCTGGCGATGAACGCCGATCGCCTGGAGCCGGGCGAGCGCTGCGCCAGCACCTCGAACCGAAATTTCGAGGGCCGGCAGGGTGCCGGCGGGCGTACCCATCTGGTGTCGCCGGCGATGGCCGCGGCCGCCGGCATCGCCGGTCATTTCGTCGACGTGCGCGAGCAGGAGAGCGTCTCATGAGAGCCTTCAATGTCGTCAGCGGCAAGGTGCTGCCCTTGGACCGCGCCAATGTCGATACCGACGCGATCATTCCCAAGCAATATCTGAAGTCGATCCGCAAGACCGGTTTCGGCCCCTTCCTGTTCGATGACTGGCGCTATCTCGATGCCGGTACGCTGGATATCGATCCGGTCACGCGTCGGCCGAACCCGGAATTCGTGCTCAATCGCCCCGAACACGCCGGTGCCCGCATTCTGGTGGCGCAGGAGAATTTCGGTTGCGGCTCCTCGCGCGAACACGCCGTGTGGGCTCTGGATGGTGCCGGATTCCGCTGCGTGATTGCGCCGAGCTACGCCGACATCTTCTTTTCCAACTGCTTCAAGAACGGCATGTTGCCGGTGGTGCTCAAGCAGGCCGAAGTGAGCGCGATCCTGGAAACCGTCCGCCGTGATCCCGCGGTTCAGGTCACGGTCGATCTGCCAGCGCAGCAGGTCCGTTTGCCGAGCGGCGAGACCTACGGTTTCCAGATCGAGGCCGGTCGCAAGCGCGATCTGATCGAAGGCCTGGATGAAATCGGTGTGACACTGCAGAAGGCCGATTCGATTCGTGCCTACGAATCCCGCCGCCGCGAATCCGCGCCGTGGTTGTTCCAGTGAATATGCCCGAAGCCGCCGGCCAGCAGTGGAACGCGGAGGATTACGCACGCACCGGACGATTCGTCGCGGACCTCGGCGTCAGCGTGCTCGGCTGGCTGGCTCCAAAGGCCGATGAGCGCATTCTCGACCTGGGCTGTGGCGATGGCGTGCTGAGCGAACGTTTGATGGCGCAAGGCTGCGAGGTGCTGGGTGTGGACGCCAGCCCGGAGATGGTCGCGGCCGCCCAATCACGCGGCGTTACGGCCGAGGTGGTCGATGCGCACGATCTGCCGTACCGGCATGCGTTCGACGCGGTGTTTTCGAACGCGGCGCTGCACTGGATGAAGCGCGATCACGATGCCGTACTCGCGGGTGTCGCCCGCGCACTCAAGCCGGGTGGGCGCTTTGTGGCCGAACTCGGCGCCGCCGGCAATGTGCTTTCGATGCGCAGTGCGCTGCACCAAGCCCTGGCGGCCCGTGGCGTCGACGCGGCCCGCTGCGACCCCTGGATGTTCCCGACCCAGGCCGAGTATCGGGCGCGGCTCGAAGCGGCCGGCTTCGTGATCGACCGGATCGAGCGTTTCGAGCGACCGACCCCCTTGCCGGGTGACGTGATCGGCTGGATGACGACGTTTGCGCGCCGTTTTCTCGATGCCGTAGCGGAGGCCGAGCGCGAGGCGGTGATCCAGGAGGTGCGCGAGGCGGTGCGTCCGCGGCTGTACAACAGCGGCGCCTGGGTAGCGGACTACGTGCGGCTGCGTTTTGCCGCCCATATCCCAACATGAAACCAACGACATGAGCGATCAAAAGAAAATCCTGCTGTTGCCGGGTGATGGTATCGGACCGGAAGTTGTCGCCGAGGCGCGTCGCGTGCTCGAAGCGCTGCAGGGCGGGGACTTCAATATCGAATTCAGCGAAGGTCTGATCGGCGGCTGCGCGGTGGATGCCCACGGCACGCCCTTGCCGGATGCCACGCTGGAAAAGGCGCGTGCTGCCGACGCAGTGCTGATGGGCGCGGTCGGCGGTCCCAAGTGGGACACGCTGGATCGTCCACTGCGCCCGGAACGCGGCCTGCTGCGCATTCGCGCGGCGCTGGACCTGTACGCCAATCTGCGGCCAGTGCTGTGCTTCGACGAACTGGCCGAGGCATCGACGCTCAAGCCCGAAATCGTGCGCGGCCTGGACATCCTGATCGTGCGTGAGCTGACCGGCGGCATCTACTTCGGGGAGCCGCGTGGCGTGGTCGAGGAAGGCGGGCAGCGCGTCGGCATCAACACCGAACGCTACAGCGAATCGGAAATCGAACGCATCTGCCGCAGCGCTTTCGAATACGCCCGTGTGCGCGATCGGCGCGTCTGTTCGGTGGACAAGGCGAATGTCCTTGAATCGTCGCAACTGTGGCGTGATACGGCCGAGCGCGTCGCGCGCGACTATCCCGATTGCGCTCTGAGCCATATGTACGTGGACAATGCGGCGATGCAGCTGGTGCGCGGGCCGGGGCAGTTCGATGTGCTCGTGACCTCCAATCTGTTTGGCGACATTCTGTCCGACATCGGCGCGCAGCTCACCGGCTCCATCGGCATGCTGCCGTCGGCCTCGCTCAATCGGCAGGGGCAGGGGCTGTACGAGCCGGTTCACGGCAGCGCACCGGATATTGCCGGTCAGGGCAAGGCCAACCCTCTGGCGACGATCCTGTCGGCAGCGATGATGCTGCGCTACAGCCTGGGGCGTGGCGATCTGGCGGATCGCGTGGAAGCGGCCGTGAAGCGCGTGCTGGCGAACGGTCTGCGTACCGGCGATATCGCGGGGCCGGGTGAAGCGGTTCTGTCGACGGCGCAAATGAGCGCCGCCGTGGTCGCAGCGCTTCATTGAATTTACGAATGGCGGCGCCGTCGGCGGCGCCGGCAAGCAATCGAGACAGGCAGACATGAGCAAGACATACGACGTGGCAGTGGTGGGCGCGACCGGCGCCGTCGGCGAGGAAATGCTGAAGGTGCTCAAGCAGCGCCGTTTCCCGGTGGGCAAGGTCTATGCGGTCGCCTCGGCACGTTCGGCCGGCGACGAGGTGGACTTCGGTGACGAGGAACTGATCGTCGAGGATCTCGCGACTTTCGATTTCTCCAAGGTTCGGATCGGGCTGTTCTCGCCGGGTGCCGAAGTGTCCAAGGTCTACGCGCCGAAGGCCGCGGCGGCCGGCTGCGTGGTCATCGACAACACCTCGCAGTTCCGCTACGACGACGACGTGCCGCTGGTGGTTCCCGAAGTCAATCCGCACGCGATCGCCCGCTACAAGACGCGCGGCATCATCGCCAACCCGAACTGCTCGACCATCCAGATGCTGGTGGCGCTCAAGCCGATCCACGACGCGGTCGGTATCGAGCGCATCAACGTGGCGACCTATCAGTCGGTTTCCGGCACCGGCAAGAACGCGATCGAGGAACTGGCCACGCAGTCGGCCAAGGCGCTCAGCGGCATGGATTTCGACCGAAACGTCTATCCCAAGCAGATTGCGTTCAACGTACTGCCGCAGATCGACAGCTTTCAGGACAATGGCTACACCAAGGAAGAGATGAAGATGGTCTGGGAAACCCGCAAGATCTTCGAGGATGAGTCGATCATGGTGAACCCCACGGCGGTGCGTGTGCCGGTGTTCTTCGGTCATTCCGAGGCCTTGCACATCGAGACCCGGCGCAAGATCACCGCGGTCGAGGCACGTGCGCTGTTCGAGGCCACGCCCGGCATTACCGTGATCGACGAGCACAAGGACGGCGGCTACCCGACCGCCGTGACCGAAGCCGCGCACAAGGACGCGGTGTTCGTGGGGCGTATCCGCGAGGACATCTCGCATCCGCGTGGTCTGAACCTCTGGGTCGTGGCCGACAACATCCGCAAGGGCGCCGCCCTCAACAGCGTGCAGATCGCCGAAAAACTGATCGAGACCTATCTCGACTGAGTGCCAGCGAGCACAGCGCTTGGTTCGCCGCAATATCTAGGGTATAAAACGGCTTACGGGACAATAATAATGTACTACTGTCAGTAGCCGGCTCCTTGCGCTCGCCCGCAATGGCGTCGCAAGTGAAGGCGGATTGCACGGGGCAAGGGTTCAGGTAGCGGTGAGTGCATGGGAATACACGGAACTCCGGGCGTCGCGGACGCATGTCTGCCCGTGCACGGCAAGGCGGAGCGAAACGATACGTCGCGGGAGTGAATCGTGAGATCAGTCAGCTTCGGCGGGGCCTTGTTGCTCGCTCTGTGCTCCACTTCGACATGGGCGCTCGGGCTGGGCGAACTCGAAGTCCGTTCCAGGCTCAATCAGCCACTGGAGGCCAGCATCGGCATCCTCGATGCCGGAGCCGATGAACTCGAATCCCTGCAGGTGCGGCTGGCCTCGGCCGATGTCTATTCCCAGGCAGGGCTTGATCGCGCCGAATATCTGAACGCCGTGCAGTTGGCCGTGGTCGGCAGCGGCGGATCGTCACGGATTCAGCTCTCGAGCGAGGAACTGGCACGCGAGCCGGTTCTGAACCTGTATGTCGAAGCGCGCTGGGGCGAGGGCCGCCTGTTGCGTGAATACAGCGTGCTGCTCGATCCGCCCGAATCGGCGATGGCGTCGCCGCGTCCGGCGAATGCCTTGCCGCCGCCAATCGTCGCCGCGGCAGCACCGGCGCCGCAGAGCAAGCCGGTCGCGCCAAGGGCGCCGTCGAACGATGAATTCTTCGAGACGGCGGACGAAGCCAGCCGCCGCGATTCCGATCCCGCATTGCTGGACCGCTTCGGTTCATCCGAATCGCAAGGGGCGGCGACGGCTGCCGCCCAGATGCCGAAGACCGGCAGCGTTCCGGTTTCAGCGCCGTCCAATGCCGGAGCTTTGCCGGCCCGATACGGTCCGATCAAGCATGGCGAGACCTTGTGGCGGGTGGCCTACAATCTGCGCCCGGACGATACCGTCAGCATGGATCAGATGCAGGTCGCGCTGTATCGCGCGAATCCCAAGGCCTTCGGCGACGGGCGCATCACCGGACTGCTCGCGGGCGTGATGCTCGACGTGCCCAGCCTGTCGAGCATACGCGCGGTCGACGCCGCTGGCGCCAAGTCCATGCTGGACGCCGCTCGCCGCGGTGCGGTGCCGGCCGCACCGCCGGCGCCTCCGGTGGCGCCCACGCCGCAGCTGCGGTCGGTGACGCCGCTTGAGTCCGACCCCGAGCCCGAACTCCAGAAATTGCCCGAGCCGGAGGCGTCCAGGCCTGCGCCGGCCGTTTCGGGCGAAGCCACGGGCGATCGTCGGCCCGGCTCTGCTTTGGAGGAATTGCAGCGTCAGGGCGCGGCCCAGGACGAGGATCAGACGGACGCCCCACGAGACGATTCCTACGGCGCGACCGGCGCTGCTTCCGCCGTGCTCGATTCGGCCGACCCGGATACGGAGTCCACCGCGCCAGATGAACCGATGGTGGACGATGCGCCGCCAGCGCCGGTACGTTCCGCGCCGGTGATCGGGCGCGAAGGCAAGAAGCGCGGTTTGCCCTGGCTGTGGATCGGCCTGCTCGTCGTGGTTCTGGTATTGATCGCCTCGGTGCTGATGCTGCGGCGCCGCGAGGACAACGACGAAGCACCACCGGTGGCTGCGCCCGCCCCACGGCCGCCGGCGCCGCCGCGCGCGAGCACCCCGGCGATGCCGCCGGTCGCCGCCCCGGTGATCATCGCGCCACCCGGGGACCCGCAACCGTCCGAGGACGGTGCCGATACCGATCGCCTGGGGTCGCTGGAGGACAGCCTGCTGGCGTCGGCGGACGTAGCCACGCCGGGTGCCGACCGCGAATTGCCGTCGATCGAGGATTCGCTGTTCGAAGACGAGGGCTTCGACAAGACCGTACAGATGCCGGCGATGGATGCGGCTGCGGCGCGTCGCGACAGCAACGGGGTCGATTTCGACGTGACCTCGCAGTTTGAAGCCGAGACGATGCGTATCGATCTCGATTCCAACGACCCGCTGTCCGAGGCCGATTTTCATATCGCCTATGGGCTGTACGATGAAGCGGCGCTGCTGTTGCGGCAGGCCGCGGAGAACGCGCCGGAGCGGACCGACATCCGTGTGAAGCTTGCGGAAACGTATTTCGCCGCCAACAAGCCCGTGGAGTTTCTCGAAGTCACCGAAGGGCTGCGTGAAGAACTCGACGCCGCGCAATGGCAGAACATCGGCATCATGGGCCGGCAGCTCACGCCGGACGCGGCGATGTTCGCCGACGACGGGCAGGGCGATGCGAGCCTCCTCGATTCACCGGTGGATTTCGAACTCGAGGCCGCCCCGGAGACGCCGGATGCGCTCGCGCCGATGTCGATGGACCTCACCCTGGACGAAATCAGCTTCGACGAGGCTCAGGACGTCTCCGGGGCCAGCGCCGATATCGGCGTCGCAGCCGCTCCGGAGCGCGCGCGCCAGGAGTCTCTGGACGAGGCCGACAACGGAATGCTCGACTTCAGCCTGGAAGATTTCGAACTCGACGGTGAACAGGCCGAGCCGCCACCGATCGAAGTGGCCGAGCCGCTGAGCGCCGACTCCGACGCGGCTGCCGATGCGGAGCCGGCAGACAGGGATCCAAGCCTAGTGACGGAGCCGGCGCAGCTCGATACCCATGCGCTGGACTTCGACCTGTCGGATTTCGATCTGGATCCCGCCTCTTCGGAGACGTTGCCCGACGCACAGACCGCCTACCCGTCCTCGTCGCTCTCGTCCGCGCAATCGTTCTCCGATTTCGACTCGCAGTCTTCGGACTCGCCGCAGGAGCCGACCTTCCCCGAACTGGATCTGCAATCATTCGACGCACCGTCGGCGGACACGATGCCGGATGCCGAAGCGACGGAGGAATCGATCGAATCCTTCAGTGAATCGTTCGATGCGCCGATTGAGCCAGGCTTTGACGCACCGCTTGATTCGGACATCGATCCGCCGGACGCAGCCCCAGCCGTGGGATCCACGTTCGAGTCCGAACCGCCGCTCGAAGACACCGGTGAATTCTCGATACAGGAGTTCGACGACATTGAACTCGACCTGGACGGCGGTGACGAGGCGGCGACCAGGCTCGATCTGGCGAAGGCCTACGTGGACATCGGCGACGCCGACATGGCGCGTACACTGTTGCAGGAAGTGGCCGATCTCGGATCGCCCGAACAGCAGCAGCAAGCGCGAGATCTGCTGTCGCGGCTGGCCTGAGCGCCCATCGTAGGCTTCAGGGCCGCATGGACCCGACGAACACGCACGATTGCCGAACCCAAGCACTGCTCCCAGCACCTCCTCCTGTGTACCCGGCCGTTCGAATCGCCTGTCTGCTCGCCTTCGCGGCGCTGCTGCCGATCCTTCCGATCGCTGCGCTGGCGCTGGCCGCCGCGAGCTTGCTGCTCACCCATGCCTGTCTTGGGCGCGCGTCGTTGCTGCGATATGGCCGCGGCCTGATGCGCCTGCGTTATCTGTTTCTGGCGATTCTCATCCTCTATGTCGGGCTGACGCCGGGCACGCCACTGTGGAGCGTTCTGCCGGGGATCAGCGTAGAGGGGCTGAGCGAAGGTGCGCGCCGCGCGCTGGTACTGGCGGACCTGCTGGCGGCCGTGTTCTGGTTGACGCAGGTCACGCCGATGCCGGCACTGGCCGGCGGGCTGCTGTGGCTGCTGCGGCCGTTGCGTCTGATCGGCGTGGATGATCGGCGACTGGGCCTGCGTCTGGCGCTGGCGCTGGAATACGTCACCGAGGCCGGGCAGCTTATCGACAGCGTGCGCCGCGAATCACGCCGCGGCCTGATCGACGCGGCGGCGGCCGCGATCCTGCGCGCCGAAGAACTGAGCCACAGCGAACACGGCGATGTCACCGTACCGATGCTACCGGCGCCGCCGGTCTGGCAGTGGCTCGCGCCGATGTTGCTGGTGGCGCTGTTTTTCGTGTGGCCGCGATGAGGCGTTGGTGCGCGGGCGTGGAGTACCATGGCGGTGCCTATTCCGGCTGGCAGGCGCAAAACCACCACGTATCGGTGCAGGCGACGCTGGAGACGGCCCTGTCGCGGATCGCGAATCATCCGGTTCGTCTGGTGGCCGCTGGCCGTACCGATGCCGGCGTCCACGCTCTGCAACAGGTCGTGCACTTCGACAGCGATGCCGCGCGTCTGCCGGATGCCTGGGTCCTGGGCAGCAACACGCAGCTGCCGGCCGATATCAGCCTGCCGTGGGTGAAGCCGGTCGACGGCACGTTCAATGCGCGTTATTCGGCGCTGTCGCGTCGTTATCGCTATCTGATTCACAATCATCGTTCGCGGTCCGCGCTGAGCGGTGGCCGGGCCACCTGGTGGACCTATCCGCTGGATGCCACGTGCATGCATCGCGCGGCCCAGGTCCTGGTCGGGACGCATGATTTTTCGGCGTTTCGGGCCTCGGTCTGCCAGTCGCGCACGCCGGTACGGAACCTGTTGGCGATCGAGGTGTTCCGGCGCGGCGACTTCGTGGTGATCGACGTGATCGCCAATGCCTTTCTGCACCACATGGTGCGAAACATCACCGGCAGCCTGCTGATGGTGGGGCAGGGGCGTCACCCCGAAACCTGGATTGCGGAGCTGCTTGCCGGCCGGGACAGAACGCGCGCGGGGATGACGGCACCGGCCGATGGCCTGTATTTTGTCGGCCCCCGCTATCCGGACGGCTATGGCCTGCCGCCACCGCCGGAACCCTGGTTTCCCGCCGGTTGATTCAGAGAGTCCTCTTGCCCACACTGCCCACGCAAAGAACCCGCATCAAGTTCTGTGGCATCACCCGCGCCGAGGATGCGCGTCGGGCGATCGCCCTCGGTGTTGACGCGCTGGGTTTTGTTCTGGTGCCGGCGAGCCGTCGCGCGCTCGACATCGAGGCGGCGGTCGCGCTGCGGCGTGAACTGCCACCGTTCGTGGCGGTGGTCGCATTGCTGATGGACGCGGATCGCGAATTCATCGCGCAGCTGGTGGGCCGCCTGCGGCCGGACCTGCTGCAGTTCCACGGCAGCGAATCGCCGGATCTGTGTCGAGCCTGGGGCCGGCCATACATCAAATCCGTCGCCATGGCCGAGCCGCAGGATCTGGCCACGCAAAGTGCACACTACGCGGATGCAAGCGCGCTGCTGCTGGACGGGCATCCGACCGGCGAATTGGGCGGGCAGGGTACGGCCTTCGACTGGAGCCGGATCGCCGGAGGCACACATCCGCTGATACTCGCGGGCGGCCTGAATCCGGATAATGTGGCCTCCGCGATCGGGCGGGTCCGGCCCTATGCTGTGGATGTAAGCAGCGGAATCGAAAGCGCGCCGGGTCTCAAGGACGCGGCGCTCATGCAAAAGTTCATAGAAGAGGTTCGTCGTGCCGACGCCAACTGAAGCAGACTACGATTTCCCCGATTCACGGGGCCACTTTGGTCCCTACGGTGGCCGCTTCGTCGCCGAGACGCTGATGGAACCGCTGCGCGAGCTCGAAGACGCCTATTTCAGCCTGCGCTCGAACCCGGCATTCCGCGCCGAACTCGACCGCGATTTGGCGCTGTATGTGGGGCGGCCTTCGCCGCTGTATCCGGCCGAGCGCCTCACCGCGAAATGGGGCGGCGCGCAGATCTACCTCAAGCGCGAGGACCTCAATCACACCGGCGCGCACAAGGTCAACAACACCGTGGGTCAGGCGCTGCTCGCCAAGCATCTCGGCAAGACCCGCATCATCGCCGAGACCGGCGCCGGCCAGCACGGCGTCGCCAGTGCCACCGTCGCGGCGCGTCTGGGCTTGAAGTGCGTGGTCTACATGGGCGCGGACGATATCGAGCGGCAGAGCCCGAACGTGTATCGCATGAAGCTGCTCGGCGCCGAGGTGGTCTCGGTCAAGAGCGGCACACGAACGCTCAAGGACGCGATGAACGAAGCCCTGCGCGACTGGGTGACCAATGTCGACGACACCTTCTACATCATCGGCACGGTCGCCGGACCGCATCCGTACCCTCTGCTGGTGCGCGATTTCAACGCGATCGTCGGCCGTGAAGTACTGCGTCAGGCGCCCGAGCTGTTCGGTCGGCTGCCGGATGCCCTGGTCGCCTGTGTTGGTGGCGGCTCCAATGCCCTGGGCCTGTTTCATCCGTTCATCCCGCACCGCGAGGTGCGCATGATTGGTGTCGAGGCTGGCGGCAGCGGTCTATCCACAGGCCTGCACGCGGCGCCGCTGTCGGCCGGCACGCCCGGCGTGCTGCACGGAAACCGCACCTACATCATGGCCGACGAGAACGGCCAGATACTCGGCACGCATTCGATCTCGGCCGGGCTGGACTATCCGGGCGTGGGGCCGGAACACGCCTGGCTCAAGGATCTGGGGCGGGTCGAATACGTCGCTGCGGATGACGACGAGGCGCTGGCGGCTTTCCACGAGCTGACCCGTGTCGAGGGCATCATCCCGGCACTGGAGTCGGCGCATGCCGTGGCACACGCGAAGAAGCTGGCGGCGGAGATGGGCCGCGACCAGCACATCGTCGTCAATCTGTCGGGGCGTGGCGACAAGGACATCTTCACCGTCGCCAAGCGCGAAGGTATCGAGCTGTCCTGAGACGCAGACCCTGGTTCCTGGTGCTGACGAAGCCGGCAGGCGTGAGCTTGAGCGCCCTGAAACCGATGCCGTGCGCACGCTGAACGTTGGCGGCAATGGCCTTGCTCATGGCCTGACGTCCCGGTTCGCGCCGGGCCTGCGGAACCTTGCCGCACAGCGGTTCGAACTGCTTGCGTGCCGCCGGAATCAGCTCGCTCACGGGCAGCGGCCGGCGCTGTATCGGCCAGATGGTTCGGCTTGAGCCCCCAGCGGCCCGAAGGTCTCGCCAAATTCGTCGGGATCGTCGTGCTCCCCGAACTGTTCGGCAATCGTTGATTCCGGCACCTTGTGCGTTTTCGCGAGCGTGCTCAGAAACTCCCGACGCGCCTGGCCGGAAACGGTTGCGGATACCGTGAAGTCCAGCCGGTCGGCCTTCCCGGTCGGCGGGCGGATTTGGATTCGTCCGTCGGTGCGACATCCAGGCGTCGATTGAGGATAGGGGCAAGCTCAGCGGCGAACGAAGCCATCCGACCTCAGTTCCATCCGGCTCATGTCCAGACCCATCTTGAGGGCCTGGGCCTGGGTCGCGCTGGCCAATTGCTGACGTTCCGCCTTGCTGTTGGCGCTGCTTCTCAGTGTGATCGTCCACATGGTCTCGTAGATGTACGCCTCGGCAAGTTGCTGGCGCATGCCGTTGCTGGCCGAGCGCAGCTTTTCGTTGTTCGCCAGTTGCTGCCGGACCTGCGCTCGTACCGCCTGGACTTCCCCCTTTTTCGGCAAGTCGGTCTGCTTGGCGGCCATCCAGGTCACGACCCAGTAGGCCGTCATCGCATCGGCAACATCGTCGCTGCGCAGGCCATACGGACCGACGTCGGCCTCGAAGCGCTCGATCATGTCGCGATCCGCGAGATCGCTTTTCGCGCTGCGCGCCATGCGCTCGTCGGTCTTGCGTAGATTGTCGAGAAATCTTTGTTCCATCGCCTCGGAAATCGAGGCCGTAGGAAGGTAGGAAAAATCGTTGCCCTCGGGTCTTGTTGCGTCATCCTCGTCATGGCGCAGACGCTTGGTGGCCTGTTCGACCTCGTGGGCACCCGCCATGTTGCCGAGGTCCTGCTGTTGCAGCAGCAGCATCATGTTGAGGTTGGCGTTGACGTCGATTTGCGTGCCGTAGTACTGCGCCTGGGCGGTGGCGCTGCACAGCAGGGCGAACAGGACTGCAAGAGCGCTGTGGAGCAGGTTTGGCATGGTTTCTTCCGGGCGGGATGATTTCAGTGCTTGGTCATGCGGGTGAATCCGGATTCGGTCAGCTGCATCGCCTTGAGGTTCACGCCGCGCTTGCTCTGCATGTTGCGGGCGGAGTTTTCGGACAATGCCTGCAAGGCCTGTACGTCGCCCGCTGCCAGCTTGCGCTCGCGCTCTTCCAGCGCGAGCATCGTTTCGTAGATCATCACTTCCGCCATCGTCTGGCGATCGCCCTCGCGTTTGACGTAGGGGTTCTTGTGCCACATCGCAGCCAGCTGCAGTCGCGCCGCTGCAAAGGCCGACCTCGGCGGCAGTTCCTTGCGGTGGATCAGCGACCACATGCTGACCCAGTAAGCGGTCATGGCATCGGCGAAGTTGTCCGCGCGCAGGCCCAGCGGTGCGAATCGAAGTGCAAACTCGGCGATGAAGTCTCGATCACCGATTGCGGCGCGAATCGTCTCCGGTGGTTGTCGGCTGCTCTTGGCAAGGCTGTCGACCAACTCGCGGCGCACCTTGGCGGACACGGCCGGCGAAAAACCGAAGTCGAGGGAATCGATGGCTTTGGACAAGGGGAGGTCGGTGGCGGCGCTTGCCGTATTCATGTTGTGTGTCCTTCGTTCACTGGGAGCGGCCGGCCGCGCTGCGATTCATCCCTCATTCGGGAGTGCTTGCCAACTGGGGACTCCCCCAGTTTGTAAAACGGATCAGTGCGCTTCCACTGCATGGAACATGAGGCTGGGCGGTGCCGCCGCAGTGTGTCGGAGGCTTTTCAATAGTTGACGAAACCGTTGTCGGTGAGCCGAAGCCTGCGCAGATCCACGCCTTGCCTGAGGACTGACTGGTGAATGCTTGCCTGCAATTGGGCGAGGCGCGTCGTATCGCCCGAATCCCGCAACTCGTTTTTGGCGGCACCGGCCACGGTCGCCATGTAGGCCATGATTTCGCAGGCTTCCTGCTTTTCGGCGTCCGACAGCGATTGCACTTCCGGATTGGTAGCCATGGCCGATTCTATGGCCTGATGCGCCGCGCGGATGCCGGAAGGATACCGGGCCGCATCCTCGTTGTTGACCACTTCCCAGGTCATTACGTAGTAGGCGGTAGTGACGTCGGCAAGATTGTCGCTGGAGTAGCCGAAGTGCCCGAGCACGTTGTCGAAGGACTCCCAGACCGCATCGCTTTCAATCGACTTGCGAAGTGATGCCTGGACCCGCGGGTCGCCGCTGGACGGGAGTAGGGCGTCGAGCAGCTTCTGGCGCGTTGCGCGTTCCACGCTGCTGGAAGTATCGAATTCCAATGCGTCGAGGTCGCTTCGCGAAGCGCTGCTGGCATAGGCTTTCTGGCCGGCTTCGAGCGTGGGTTTACCCATGCCGATCACGCCTTGCTGGAACACACTGGAAGAATAGATCGACGCCAGGTCCTGCGCGAACGCCGGTGTCACCGAGACCAGGCCGACAAGCAGGATGAGTCCTTTGCTTTTCAAGTTTTGCCTCCTGGGGGAGAAACGATTGTCCGATTGGGTTCGACAATGGTGAATCTACTGTGCGGCCAACGACAACGGGAACTGGGGAAAACCCTCAGCCAGACACGAAGCCGTTGTCGGTTAGCGTGAATCACGCACTGCGTGATGCCGACCGACCCTCGCCCGCTTGCGGGAGAGGGGGGACCGCTCGCGAATGCGAGCGGTGGGTGAGGGGAACGGCCATGCCGCAGGCGATTCATTGTGCAGGGTGGCGCTTGCGCCATGGCCGTTAGCCTGAGATTCCGCAAGTCGATCGTCGCCCCCTGATCGTTCGCGGCCTGGCCGTTCGCGATCAGGGGCGATTTTTGTTGTAGACCACGCCCTTGCGGCTGGCGACTACGGCGTCCATGTCGTCCACCTCCACCACCTTGTCCCAGATCAGTTCCACGTAGCGGCCCTCGCCGCGCTCGTAGTGGCGTTGCAGCGCCCACAGAAAGTAGTCGACCGCCTGCAAGCCCGCGCTCTGGGGCGGCGTGCTGGCCACGATGTGGATGGCATCGGAGCGCCGGGTACCGAAATCGCGCTCGAAGCGCGCTTCCGCCCGCTCTATGGCGGCGCGAAAGGCGTGCGTGCGCGTCTTGTTGCCGCGCCGGGCAGGGTGACTTGAGTTCGTCCGCAATGGGGGGTGACTACCTGCCCATCGGCACGATTCAGGCGGTTAGCCCTGATGATCTGGCAACAGCGAAAGTAGTTCGTAGCTCCAGCGCGGGGCTCCGCCACGTGGTTGCAGCTTCGTGCGCCGAAAGTTTGCAACGGCCGGTTGATCAATTTCGGCCAGCATCTTTCTGGCCTGCGCGTCCGTTACTTCTTCACCGAGACGGCCGCTGATGATCTCCCCTTCGTCCAACTTGAAATCGAAGCGTGAGCTATCCAAGAGCGCGCCCCGGAATGTCCCATGCAGCGAGATGCTTTCCTCCTCCGATTCCGTCGCCCTGACACGCTCGACGCCGGATGCAACGCGCTGTTCGTCCAGTGAGATTTCGCGGTCCCCCGTCACAAGCCGGAGCCGCGCGCCACGCTGTTGAAGAGCCTCGAAGAACGCTTTGAGTTTGGGTAAGACCCGCGGCGGTGCTTCGCCCAGAGCCGTCTCATAGGTTGCGTCGCTTTCTCCTGCGGCGCTCACCAGATCCGCCATATGCTGCAAGGCGTCGCTCAACTGCTGGCTCGCCACGAAATCCGAGCCATTCGCCTGCTTCAGCTCCAGTCCGAACGACCCGCGCGGTAGCGCCGTCAGCAGCAAACGTGCCTCCGGAGCGTCCGGCAACCGTCCCCGGGCGCCCAGAGCGCCATGCTTGCGGTGCAGATATTCCGCAGTGGCGATGTCCTGAACTGCGTCAAGGACCTTAGAGGCGAACTGGGCATCGATACCTTCTGATCCTCGCACTGGCCCGCCCGTGAAGTACAGGATGACCTGCGGCGTCCGGGGCTGCATGCGCAGCTCCGCAAGGCGCCGCTCCATCTCTCGCTTTCGGGAGGCCAGCCCCGGTGTCATCAGGAAGTCGTCCTGCGTCAGGCACAATAACCGTTCCAAATCAAGGATCTGAGCTTTAAGGAAATCTCGTTCTGCAATGGGATTCATGGTGACGCCTCGGCCAGCAGGACCACAGCTTCTGCGTCCATGTCTGGCGTGTCCAAGTCTATGCGCAGCATACCTTTCCAGATGCCGTCACGGGTATGGGAAAACAAGCCAGACCAGTAGCGGGTGGCCTCTACTACAGCCTCACCAGGCCCACTCAGGTTCACGAGGTAGTGGTCCACCCGGTACCTCTCCTTCGAGGCGTCCGGAAACAACCAAGCGGGTGGCGAAACGCTGGGCGGCAAGCCGACAGACGCCGTGCGAACGAAGCTAACCACGTCCATGTCCTGCGGCGCTCGGTCCTCCTGGCGCTCAATGTCTTGAGCAAAGCTCCCGTTCAGCCACTGAAATCCGGACAGGCCAGCGGTCCTTAAGTCGGCGCGGAGCTCAAGCCAGCCGCACAGAATGGCCCGCCGTGGTGGTGTCGTGCCGAACCGTTCCACAACCTCCCGCGCAGTGGCTGGGTAGGGTGACAACTGTCCCGGCTCGGTTGGGTCGCCCTGGTGGGCAGGCAAGACCCCGTTGTGATCGAAATCGGGAATGCTCATGCAGCGACCTCGGTGGTCTGAAACGCGCCCGGCCAGCCGCCGTGCTGGTCGATTACGCGGTCGATTTCGGCCATCAGGCGGATGGTCTCGGCGAGGGCAACGACGATCTTGTGGTAGTGGGCGATGTCGTCGCCGGACAGGGTGCGGCCCTTGCGGTCCTTGAGCCATTTCTCGCAGACCTGGTAGCCGCCGATGTGGAAGTTCCACACGGCTTCCGGCACGCCGCGAAAGCCGCTGGTGCCGGGGCTGGCTTCTTTCTTAGTGCCGCTGGCGTCGATCCAGACGGTGCCCTCCGCGTAGCCGACCTTGGCGACTTGCTTGTTGCTGCCGATGAACTCGGTGATGGGGTGATCGAGCCGGGGTGATTCCAGTAGATGCAGCGCGACCTGTTCTCCGCCGAGTTGGGCCAGCGCGCGGAACAACTCCAGGCTGCCGGTCAGGGGCAGGCGCGGGAAGTCGATTTTCAGGAATTCGGCGTAGCGGCTGCGGTAGGCGGGGCTGTGAAACACCGCGTAGATGTAGTGGAAGATGTCTTCTGGCGTCAGGCCGGCAGGTAGGCCAAAGTTTCCCTTCGGCTTAACACCGAGCTTCTGTGCCCATGAAAACAAAATCTTCGTGTTCAGGTTCGGCCTGAGTCCACCGTTTGAAAGCTCTGCCCGTAGCGAGCCAGCATCGTCCATCAGGAAGAGTGGGAAAACTGTGCAGCTTCGCGAGGACTCGGCTGTTTTCATTTCAACGAGAAATTTCGAGACGAACACTGCATCGAAGACGCCGGTGGCTTGGATGCGGGCGCTCAACAAAGCAACATTGCTGTGGAGCATGTGGCGGAGCGTCGGATACTTGGAGTCGCCCTTCTCGATAATCTTCGGATTGTAATAAATCCAACGGTAGTCAAACGGCCGGTAAGTGAGGCGCTGGATAAACTGCGGAACCTCGTCCGTCTTAATTTTGAGCTGTGCCTCTTTGAGTTTCCAGTTTGGGGTATCGGTGATGCTATAGCGTTCGCGTAACAGTTCCAAACGGCGCTCGGAGGCAATGTCCGACATCCGAGCGACCAGCGTTTTCTTATCGCAATCAATCACTACGCCGTCCCGGTGCGTTTTCACGCCGCACGAATTAACCGCCATCAAATCGTTGAGCGACGGGTAAACTTCATATTCGGCCAAGTTCGCATCATCGAACGGAATCAAGAAACACTGCGGCGCTACCGGACGCAGGTCGGTCCACTTCCGAATCGAGACTGGATGGGAGGAGAGGTCGGCGTATTTCTCGTTTCGACTGCCCCATAAGTCGCAGTGGCGAACTGCACTCATGGATGGCTTCCTAAACGGGCGAACCGCGATGGAGACGGCAACCCCCTGTTGAATATCGAATACGTTTTCGTTGCTTCTGCCTGCTGGCGCCCGCTCACCGATGTTTGAATCACCGTGAAGGTCGAGAATGAACATCGCGCTGAACTGGCCGAGCAGTTCCTTCCTAACTCCGCGATGAATTAAGCCCTTGAGGTAGCCGTGGTTGGTAATCATGCCCCAAAAGCCGCAGTCTGGAGCCGCCAATAGCTTCTGACTCAGACGAACAAATTTAAGGTAATCGTCGGCGAGGGCTACGAGACCTTGCTCGCCTCGCACATGTTTCTTGTAGTCGTCCATTAGCCCATCAATGAACGGATTGAAGTTGGCGCTGGTTACTGAATACGGCGGGTTGCCGATGACGACGGTGAAGCGCTTGTGCCTTTTGATTTCGTTCACGGCGGCGGCTTCGTGGGCGAGCGCTGCAAATTCGATGAACGGAAGCTGCCGCACCCATGGTTCCAGCGCATTGGTCAGGTAAATGCGGGCGCGTTCCTCGCTGCGGAAGCGGTAGCCGGTCTCTTGCAGCTTGAGCCCAATCTTCATATGCGCAATGGCGTAAGGCGCCATCATCAATTCAAAGGCGTGCAGGCGCGGCAACAGGTGCTTGGGCACGTAGTCGTTCCACGCGCTGGTGCGCTCCGCCTCGCTCATGCCTTGCTTTTTCCACTTCGCCGTCATCGTGCGGTGGATGACGTCGATGACTTCGACCAAGAAGGTGGCGGTGCCGGTGGCCGGGTCGAGAATCTGGACGAAGGGTTCATTCTCGTCGAGGGGATAGTCCCGGCCGACATCGTCTTGGAGCATCGGGAGTTGCAGTCCCGGATGTTTCTTCAGCATCTCGCCCCAGGTGGTGGTGTCGGCGAGGCCGTCTTCGAGGCCGAATTCGGTTTGCAGCAGTTCGTGCACGCTGCGGACGATGTAGGAAACGACGGGCTGCGGGGTGTAGAACACGCCGCGCTGCACCTTGAGCTTCTTGTCGTAGGCTTTGAGGAAGTCCTCGTAGAAGTGAATCACCGGGTCTTCGTCGCGGCGCTTGTTGCCGAAGTCGCGCAGCACGGCTTCGAGATTCGTTTTCTTGTCGTTGAGCAGGTCCACCACTTCGTGAATGCCGAGTTCGTCGAAGTCCAGCTTGCCCTTGCGACCGCCGGCCTTGAGGAAGCTTTGCAGCATTTCCTTGAGAAAAGGATTGGTTACGGGAACCATGTCCACGATGTCATCATGAACAACGGCGCCCGGTTCCCCAGGTTCATGTCGAGAGACGCGCGCCGAGAACAGGCCGTAGGTGATGGTCTGCGCGTACATGTCCGCGAAGGTTTTTTCGTCCAGATCGTGAATCAGGGCGGTTTTGAAGCCCTTGAGCAGCTTGCGCAGTTCGCCGCTTTCGCTCTCGCGCGGCAGCACCAGCAGCATGCGGTTGCGGATGCGTTTGGCCAGCTCGGCCAGGCTCAGGGCCAGTTCCTTGGCGGTACTGATGACCTGCCGGGGGCGCAACTCGAAGGCCTCCGCCCACTGCTGGCGCCATTGCTCAAGATTGCTGGTGTCCTGCGGCCAGATCAGCTTTTCGTGTAGCTTGTCGGCGACGTAGTCGAGCTTGAGGTTGGTGTCGTCGTCGTCCCAGCCGAGCACGCGCAGGGTGGCCTTGCTGGTGTCGAGTTCGCTGCCGGGTTCGCTGAAATGGGCGAAGGTGAGCTGGCGGTCGCTGTCTTCGCCATAGGCTGAAATGAACAGCAGGTCGTGCTGCTGCCACGCGGCTTGCTGGGCCTTGCTGGCATTGGCGCGCTTTCTCATCACCAGCGCGTTGAGGATGCGGCGCAGGATGACGATGGGGAGCTGCTTCTTTTCGAAATTGACGAAGAAGATGCCCCAGGGCTGACCGGTTTCCAGCGGGCGGAGCTGCTTGATCTCGCGGATGCCAACGCGCTCGGAATCCTTGAGGCCGAGATCGTCGGACCAGTCGAAGGTGAGGTCGTCTTCGTCGTAGCCTTCTTCGATGGGCCAGTCGAGCTCGGTGCGCAGGTAGGCAGTCAAATCGCCAAAGGTTTTGATCGCCCGCAGGCGCTGGCGTTGTTCTTCGGTCACGCGGTCTTCCTCGTTGAATCTTGTGGCAGAGTGGACGGCAAGGCCCTCTCCCCGGCCCTCTCCCGCGCGCGGGAGAGGGAGAGCATCAGTTCAGTTCCATCCAGGCCTTGAGGACGGGTTCCACGCCCAGCGGCGCCTGCACCTTTTTCAGGTAGGTGTTCTTGATGTGCTTTTCGATCTTTTCGCGCGCGTCTTTCAGCGTGGCGGGCGCAATCTCGCAGTGGCGCGGCGTGTCCGGCCCGGCGCGGATGACGTTGATGATCCGGGGGGCATCTTCCAGCGTCTTGCCGTCGGCCAGGTCGTGCAGATACCACTGCACATAGCCGGCATCGAGCGACCAGTCGGACTGATCGTCGGTGGCGCCCTCGCCGGCACGTCTGGCGGGCAGCGCGTAGCAAAAGAACACCGCGCGGGTGCCGGGTTTGAGGTGCTGCTTGCCGCTGAATACGCGGCCGGGCAGCGTGCGCAGCCGGGCTTCGAGTTCGGGATGCGCCTTGAGCAGGGCTTGCAGCTCCAGGTGCATGGCTTCCAGCGGCGAGAGCGTGCCTTCGTAGGCGTCGGTGAAGTCCTTGAGCGCCTGGTAGTCGTCTTCCGGCGTGAGCAGTTTTTTGCCCTCGATGCCGAAGGTTTTGGAGATGCGCAGCGTTTTCTTGGACACGGTCTTGAACAGGCGCAGCAGTTCGTCCAGCTCGTCGGGCGGCAGAAAGTTCCAGTAGGCGGTTTCGCCGCGCAGCTTTTTCTGGTCCGGGTGGTCGGCGACGATGCGGGCTTCGACCTGGGGGTCCATGCGGCGATCCACGCGGCCGATGCGCTGCATCAGCCGCACCGGGTTCCAGTGCAGGTCGTAATTGATGACGCGGGTGGCGTCCTGAAGGTTCAGCCCCTCGGACAGCACGTCGGTGGCGATCAATATGCGGATTTCCTGTTTTCCACTCTCGGCCAGTTTGGCGCTGGACGAGCCGTTGTAATAGGGCGCGAAGCGGGTGATGACTTCACCACGGTCGGCCTTGGTGGCGCTGTCGATTTCGTCCACGCCTTCGATGCCGGCTTCGATGAGCTGCTGTTTGAGGTAGCGCGCGGTGTCCATGAACTCGCTGAAGATCAGCACCTTGTGGGCTTTGAGCACCGGGTCTTTCTTGAGCAGGCCGACCAGGGCTTGCAGCTTTTTGTCCTGCGACGGTTTGAATTTCTCCAGCTCCTTGAGGAACGACGCAATCTGCTCCAGATCCAGGAGCGTTTCATCGATGATTTCATCGACCTTGAACTGATCGCGCGGCAGTTTCTCGACCGTCTCCAGCATTTCGGGCGGGATCAGGTCTTCCTCCACTTCATCGTCTTCGGCGGCCCCGAACAACTCGTGCTGATGCTGCTGCACGTAGTTGATCAGGCTGGCGTGCTGGTTCTTCCAGCGTTCCAGCAGGCGCTTTTCGTGGGCGGTTTCCGCATGAACCTCCACCCAGGCCAGCAGCTTGATCAGCAGGTTCCAGCAGGAGGCGCGAAAGGCATGGACGGAGCTTTCGAAGCGCTTGAGAAACTGGGTGCGGATCAGTGAAACGACCTGCTTCTGGCGGCCTTCGGCGAGGACGTCGATGACCTTCTCATCGCCGCTGTAGTAGGCGTAGGGGTAGTAGATCGCCAGCGAGAACAACGGCTTTTCCTTGCTGAAGGCGTCTTCGAGCATTTGCAGCAGCTTGCCGTAGGTCTGCTTGACCGAGTACGGCTGAACCTGCGGCGCGCGCGGCTTGGGAAACAGGATGTCGTTCTCGCCGGCGGCCTCCAGACTGCGGCGCACGTAGGCGCGACTGCGCTGGACGACCAGCGACCGGAACAGGGCGTCGTGCCCCAGTACCAGATCGGCTTCGAGCAGGTCGGTCTGCACGTCCTCCCCGCCGTCAGCGACCCTGTCCAGCGAGCGTTCGAGGTCTTTTTCCATCTTGCGGAAATGGCCCGGCAGCGAATGAATGCCGAGCGGCGCGTCCTTGAAGTAATCCACCTGCCGGCGCGAGAACAGCTCGATCATGTGTTGCAGGTCGCGCAGGCGGTTGTTCACCGGCGTGGCGGTGAGCATGAACAGGGTCTTGCCCGCGGCGATCTGGTACAGCTTCCAGTAGCGGGATTGCGGATCGTCCTCGTCGCCCTTGGTGCCGGTGTTCCGGAAGTGGTGGGCCTCGTCGATGATGATGACGTCGGCGCGCTGGCGCACGCTTTCGATGTCCTCGGCGATACTGCCGCCGCGCATCAGGTCGGTGTGGTTGAAGATTTCGAGCTGGCTGTACTTGCCGAACAGATGCGGCAGGCGCTGGCGCAGGGCGCTTTCCCAGACGGGCTTGCGGGCGGATTTGGGCACGAACAGGGCGACTTTGAGGCGGTCGTGCACGATCAGGCGCTCGATCAGCATCAGGCCGACGAAAGTCTTGCCCAAACCCACGCCATCACACAGAAAAGCACCCTGGTAACGGCTGGCGCGCTTGAGCATCGCGTGGTAGCCCTCGCGTTGATAGGGCGCGAGGATGCGGTAGATCGCCGAGTGATCCCGCTCCCACTCGGTTGCGGTGAGCTCATGGCCGCGAAAGAACTCGTACAGCGACTTGGCATAGACCTGGAACGGCGAATACTCGTGTATGTGCCGCTCGACGATTTTGAGCATGTCTTCCGTCACGTCCTCGGCCGCATCCCAATGCTGCTCGTACCACTCCTGAAGGACGGCGACCGGGGTGCCGGTGATCTGGACGTTCAGCTCGATGTTCTGGGTCAGGCCGGGATGGGTGAAATTCGATGAGCCCACCAATGCCGACGAACCGACCACTTCGAGGCGGCCGTGGGTGATGTAGGCCTTGGCGTGGAACTTGTCCTTGCGGTAGACGCGGCATTGAATCTTGCGGGAGCGGATCGCCTCGACGATGGCGGCGACGCCGTCCAGGAAGTCGTTCTTCTTCTTTTCGGCTTCGATGCTGTCGTCGAGCTTGCCGGCTACCTTGGCCAGGCCTTCGTTGAAGGCCTTGCTGGTGCGGCGCGACACTTCGTCGCCCATCAGAATGCGGATGCCGTCAACCTTCCGCCATTCGTCCCCCAGCGCCAGCAGCGCGCCGATCTCGAAGTAGCCGGTGGCGATGTCGATGGCGCTGGACAGCTGGCACCAGTCGCGCAGGTAGCGGGCGGCCTTCCAGTCCTCATCGCTGTTGTCGACGATGAACAGCTCGCTGCCGGTCGGGCTCTGTCTTTTTGGCATACCCAGCTCCATCTATCCTTGTGTCGGTGCCAGCCTGGTTTAACGGTCATGGAGTTGCATCCCCACCCCCCGGATGATGAAACATATGAGTGCATCGCTCAGCAGCTGTTACCGACGTTAGAGGCGCCAGGGGTGGCGCTTGGGGTTACGGTGACGGTATACAAAACGCACGAATTGGTTCGGACCGAATAGGGGAAGAGCAAACTGTCACCGTAACCCAAGGAGTACGCCATGCAGACCGCTAAAGAATCCGCCCGCACTATCATCGACCGCCTGCCAGATCAGGCGACCTGGGAAGACATCATGTATGAGTTCTA
>NZ_JAVRIC010000030.1 GCF_031846245.1 Banduia mediterranea
GGCATTGAGTAGGTAGGGTGGACAAAGGCCGTAAACCGTGCCCACGCGGACGTTCACGCCCGGCCACCGCGTGGGCACGCTGCGCTTTGCTCACCCCTACCGGCTACTCGCGTTCGTCGCGCTGGCGATACTCAGCGTCGCCTGGTCGATCGAACCCGGCGTGACGGTCCGTCACCTGATCCGCCTCGGCACGTTTCTCGGCATCAGCATCGCCTTCGTCTCCGTGGCGTGGCACCGCAGCCGATTTCAGCCGGACAACCTCGACAGCTCTCGAATCACCCACTCCCCGGACGCGTGCCTGATCTCAGTGTCTGCATCGCGACCTATCGCCGCGCCGATCGCCTGGACGCACTGCTCGGCGACCTCTGCCAGCAATCATTGCGATTCTATCGGGACCAGCAGTTTTCCGGACGGGTGCCCGAGGCCAGCTTACGGCCGCTCGCCCCCAGACAGAGGCTGCCGCAAACGGTATCGCTGGCCTGCGAGGCGACCGGCACGGCCAGGATCGAGTAGTTCGTCGTGCTGGCGGTCCCGGTACTGGGGCAGGTGTTCGTCAGGCCGCCGGACAGACTGATCCTGTAGATGCTGGAGGTCTGTTCACTTGAGGACAGTGTCCCATCGGACGCCAGATACAGGGTCGCGGCGGCATAGCCCAGTGCGCCGAGCGTGCCGGCGTAGCCCTTGCGATCCACGAAGTACCCTTCCTGACGCGAGGCAATTTCGCTCAGGGCGCCCTTGGCCGCGGTACGGTTGGCGCGCAGCACATAGCCGCGATAGCTGGGGTAGGCGATCGAGGCAAGAATTGCCACGATCGCCACCGTCACCATCAGCTCGACCAGACTGAATCCGCCTGGCCTTGAATCCGGCTGCTTCATTGCAAGGCCTCGTCGCCCCGGCGTTCCCGCCAGTACACATCATAGAAGCGGCGGCTTCTCAAAGGAAACGTCTCCGTGTTTGCGGTGACGGCCCGGCCCAGGGTATCGAACTGTCCGCTCAATCCCGGCGTGGCGCTCAAGGTGCTGCGCGCATCGCCGTCGCCATCGTCGGCAAACTGGCTCAGGTCCACCGGGCGGCTGTCGCTGAGCGATACCGCGTAGAGCCTGCCGTCGCCTTCACGCGGCTCGCAGCTGGCCTCATCGGGATCGGTCGGCAAATAGCTGCTCAGGAAAACCACGCCGCCGGCAGTCAGAGGCTGAGACAAGGCTTTTTCACCAGCGCCAGTCAGGCTCAGCTTCCAGCCGTTCGACAGATCCTTGCCGTCGGCACAGTTCGCCTGCCCGCTCGCGCAGGCTTGCGTGAGATCGACGAAATCGGCCTGCTGGGCCAGTCCGCTTTCGGTATCGATCAAGTCATCGACCGTCTTGCCCGAACGAATCCGTGTATCGCGGTACATGTACAGATAGTCGTTGGTGGCCGTGCTCAGCGGCGCCGCGCGGTTGCCACTTGCGAATACCACGGCATCGAACACGCCGTTATCGTCGCGGAACGGAACATAATCCGGTGCCTGGAAGAACCGGCGATCATCCGCGAGACTCGCTGCCTGATCACTGTGGTTGTGGCGTCCCACGCTGGCGAGCGGACCGTAGGTCCAGTCCGCCGGATCGCTGCCGGGCAGGTCGGCACGCCACAGGCGGCCTCCGGTATCCAGGGCATAGAGCCGGTCGGTATAGCCGTCGCCATCGCTGTCCACCAGCGACAGGTCGGCGGCGATGCTGTCGGCGATCAGCGGATGCCGGAAACTGCGGGTCGCGCCGTTCCAGGCCATCGTGGCCCCGGTCTCGGTCCGCCAGATCAGCTCGCCGGTGAGGGCATCGACGATGTATACACCCTTGCCGGCCAGGTCATCACTGCCGACGGTTCCGCTCATGTCCTTGTACAGCGATTCGTTGGCGCTGCCATGTCCGCCGTAGTAACCGCCCCCGAAGATCAAGACATCGACTGCTTCCGCCGCACCGTTGCGCTCCAGCCTCAGTCGTCCGACTTGCGGCGCCGAGGTGCTCATCGCCAGACTCGCGTACCAGGCCTGCCCGCTGCTGACGCCACCGCTGGCGCGATACAGACCATCGGCACCGATCCTCCACAACAGTTCAGGATTGTCCGGGTCGGTCACGTCGAGCGCGTAGATGTAACTGCTGCCAGCGAATTGCAGGTTGGCGCCGCGCCCGACGCCGAAGAACAGATAGGCGTGATCGTTTGCGTTGCTGCTTTCGATCTTGCCGTCTCCTGGTGAATGTCCGCTGCTGTCACGGTCGATCAGCAGGACCGATGGCGCACCGTCGACACCGTGCGGAATCGGGCCGCCCGGCTGATTGTCGCGCAGTACCTTCTGCGTCTTCATCAAGACGCGCGGCATAAACGCCCAGGCCTCGACGCCGGATTCCGCACCGCCGCTGTTGGTGTTGCGCAACATGCGCAGGAAACCGTCGGCGGCACCGTAGACCAGACGCACATCCGGGTTGTCGTCGCTGTAGCTGCCGCGTGCGCCATAGTTGATCGCCACCGGGCGCGAATGCAGCACCGCGCCGTGCATCCACTCGCGCCCCTTGAGACTGTTGGAGGTGCCCTTGCTGGCGCTGCTGGTGCCGACCTCAAAGCCTCGGACATACAGCAGCAGCTCCTGGGCTTCGCTTGCGTTCGCCGCCCCGAGATCGGGCTGCAGTTCGGCAATCGTGTCGCCGGCGTCAGCGTCCAGGCCCCTCAGGCTCAATGCGCCATTGAAGCTGGCGCGATGATCGTAGAAAAGCTTGCGCTTGCCATTGCTGTTGGAACGGCCGGGATTGCCGCCGCCACCGTACTGATAGCCCGGTATGCGCTGGCCGGCACCGCCGAGCGTCGCGTCGCGACCGTCGCCGCTGCGGCCACCAAGCTTGCCGCCGGTCTCGGTCCAGAAACTCAGCGCGCCGGGCTTGATCCGGCCATCGTCCGCGATTGCCTCGTTGCCGTTGACGTCGACGTAGCTGTAACTGCCATCGTCCGATTCGAGCGCCAGTTTCTTGAGGTTGCCATCCCAGCGTGGATGCATGCCCTCGGCCGGCCGGAACAGGCCGAAGTAGGCGTCGCCGGTGACCCGCCCGGGTTGGCTCAGGTCGAAGGTCTGGCTCGGCGTCAGCAAGGAGGCGTCGACCACCAGCGTCGGTTGCAGCAATTGTGCGGCGGTCTTGCCCAGATTGAGCAGGCCTAGGTTGTTGACATAGGTCGTCACATTGGCGCCGACATTCACCAGAGCGTCGAAGCTGGACAGGTTTTCCTGAAGAATGAAATGCGAGTTGAGGGTCACGGTGTGACCGGTGCCGTCATCGAAGCCGACCTCCTGGGCCTCGCGCACCAGATCCGCGAAGGCGATATCCCCTCCATTGACCGCCCCCGGGAAAAGCTGAGCGAGCCGCGCGTCGGATTCTGTATCGACCACACTTTGGGTCAACTGGATGTTGAGCACGTTGGCCCTTCGGCATTCGAGATCAGGACGCCGATAGTGGCCGCCGGATTCGATGCCGCGATCGCGACCGATCAAACCGGTGAGACCATCCCAGCGATCCAACGGCGCGTTGTAGACCTCACCGCCCGACAGCAGCTGCGCGATCTCGACGTAGACTTCTTTGCCCTGGTACGGAGGCAATAGCTGCGTCGGCGAGGTCACGGCGGTGGCCAGGGTCGCGGTCAGGGCATCACGGATATTCGACAGATCCAGGAGATTGCCGAGCAGATTGCCGACATAGGCGAGCACGTCGACAACCGTACCGTCGTCTATTAGCGGTGTCGGACCCAACAGGAAGTAGGCGCCATTGCTGCAATTCCGTGTTTCCCGGCGAGTCAAGGTGATCGCCGCTTCGTCGCCGAACGCGCAGTCTGCGGCGCCGCTGCCGAGCGCGTTCGAGCGGTCCGCATGCGACACCATGATCGCCACCTCGGAATCGATCAGCTGGTTGAGGATCGACTCCAGAAGTCCAATCAGCCCGATCTGGCCCAGGTTGAGAACCCCGAAGACCGTGGTATTCAACAGCCCGATCACGGTTTGCGGCAGTTGGCCCACGACCGTGGTCAACAGGGGATGGAGCAATCCCGAGAGAAGTCGGCCGATGAAACCATCAAGTGTGGCCTCCACGATCGGTCCGACGATCGGAATGGCCAAGATCAAACCCACGGTGGCGCAACTCAAGGTGGAAATGCCACCCAGCAAGGGTTTCAGCAAAGGACCAAGCACCGGCAGCGTGCCGATTGGTGAGTCCAGCCCAAGCAGACCGTAAAGATTACATAGCTCAAGTGCCAGATCGCCTTTGTCATCATCCGCGCCGAACAGGAGATCGGTGAGAAACTGCGCGGGATTATCGGTCAGCCCGCCCAGCAGCTCGTCGAGTGGCAATATGTTCTGCAGATCAAGGCACAGCTGCGGATTCTGCAGGCTGTCCCGGTTGCTGGCCGGCGTCACCAGGCCGGTGCTGTCGCAGATGCCGAGCAGGTTGAGATCGAGCACCAGGATCGTCAGCGGCTTGCGCAGCGGGCTGTCGCTGGCATTGGTGTAGATGTCGATATCGTCGGCGAACGCGGCCGGCACCACGCAGACAAGCCCCACAATCAATGCGATGAATCGGCTCCGTGCGGTTTTCATGCCCTATCGCACCGTCAGGCCGGCGCGCGTATCAAGCTTGACGTAAACCCCCTGCGCCACCTCGGCTCCACCCAGCGCCCCCTGGCTGCGGTCGAAGCCCGCCGTCACCGTGAACCCGGCGAGCTGGTAGCGCAGCCCGCTATCACCTTCGCGCAGTGCCGACATCGGCGCGAAGTCGAGTCCCCCGACGGCATCGCGATGTACCGACGTGTATGCATGATCCGCCAGAATCGAGTCGGGCAGGTCGATCAAATCGGGGCCGTTGTTCGGGCACTCGAAACCGTATTCGGATTCCAGCGATTCGATGTCCAGATCTGAAGCCACGTAACAGGACTGGACATAGTCGGAGCCCGGCCGCACCTCCAGGTATCGGGCGTCGGCCAGCACCGATTCCAGGATCGACTGCGCGCTCTGCGCAGCGGCCATCCGGCTTTCGTCGTTCAAAGCCAAGCGCAGGTCCACCCGCCCGGACCGCATCGCGACCAGACTCAGCAGGGTCAGCACGATCAGGAACAATAGTGCGGTAGCCAGCGCAGCACCCGACTGATGGCGCCCCGCACGCTTGCTGGCGAATATCCCCATATCAGCCTCCCCCATTGCGCAGCTTGACCGTCGTCGAAAAGATCCGCCGATAGTAGTGCCTGGCCTTGTCGACTTCGGCCGTACCCTGCGGGTCGACGACCTCAGAGGGCACGAACGGCTCGTCCTTGTCGCCAATCTGGTAGCTGTTCTGATTCGTATATGTCGCATCGCCATCACGCGAACGCACCAGCAAGGCGATCTGCGCCGTCACCGCTCGCGTCTGAAGTTCGTCTCCGGGCGTGCTGCTGTAGCGATCGGGCACTTCATCGCCATCCGTGTCGAGGCCCCAGCTGATCTGCAAGTCCTCCACGCCTTCGGCGATGCACTCGGTGTAGACACCGGTCGCTGATGCGGCAGCATCCGAAGCGCCACAGCTGGCGGTCTCACTGCCGCTGGTCCCGGAAAAGCCCGTGTGACACAGCTCCTTGCGACACAAGGCGGGCCGACCATCGCCAGGGGTTTTCGTATAGTTGCGCACAAAATACAGACGCGGCAGAAAACGGTGAAAGCGCATCGGCGGCAGAGCCGGACTATCGAGCGGGCTCGGCGCGGCGGTCGCCGCTGCGCCCCAACGGATCAGGGTGCCGGCCACGCCGTTGGTCTGCAGGTAGAACTCATGGGGCTGGAGCGTCACATCGGTGGCGTCGGCTCCCATCTGAGCACTCGCAGCGCCGGAAACGCGCCGAATGACCAGGATGTCGGTTCCCGACTGAATCAGTTCATCATCCAGGCAGCGCCAGCGTGATGCGGCGCTCGCGGTCTCGCTCTGATTCCGGAATTCGGCACGCAGCGGCAAATTGAATGCCCAGGATCGCGACGCGTCCGGTCCGCAGTCCTGAGACACCGGCAAAGCGTTGGTGGCCGAGGTGATGTCGTTGCCGCCGTCCAGATCCATCAGATTCGGAGTGATCACGTCGGCATAGCGAATGCCGCCCATGTAGCCCGCCATCATCAGATCGCGCGACAGATTGGACAGGGCGAAACGTCCCTGATCCTGCATGCCGACGATCAGATCGTTCTGACGACTGCTGCGATTGGTCGACAGATAAACCGCAGCGATCGCACCGGTCAGCACCAGGCCCAGAGTCATGCTGATCATCAACTCAATCAGCGAAAAGCCCTGTTGGCTGTGGCGCACGATGGTTCCCTCAATCAAGGTAAGGGTCCGAGGCCAGTACCGGCACCGCGACAAAGCGGCGCATGCGGTCGTCGTTGCCGTCCTGATCCGGATCGTCGTAGCGGCCCAGCGCCAGCCCGCAGGTGTTGCGCGAAGGGTCGCTGGCCGGCACCGCGCTATCCGGCGGTGCGGCGGCGTTCATTCCACGCCACGCCACGACCACCCAATACACCCCGGTATCGGCTTGGATGACGCAGCCGGTGGGTGACACCAGACCGCCAGTCTCGTCACCGGTCGTCGCATCGACCTGATCCTCGCCCACCAGCTTGCGGCGCCAGCGTTCCAGATCGAACACCGCCAGTTCGGCTGTGCTGCATCCGCCATCGGAAGCCGCGCAATTGGATGTGCCGGTAAGGGCCGTCACGTCGTCGGTGACATACGCCGCAAGATTCGAGGGATTGGCGCGCATGCGCTCCGCGATGTCCTGCACCAGGGCTGTGGCGGTGGTGCGCTGCAAGGCTTCGTAGTTGATCCGCTTGGCCACGACCTGAAGATTGGCGACTCCGAGCAGGCCGACACCGGTGACGAAGATCGTCACCAGAATCTCGATCAGCGTCATGCCACGAACACGGCGCGGTGCCGATGCGAAAGCGGCGGTGCGAAATGCCCGCCTTGCGCTCAAACCCATCGAACGCCTTGAGGCGAGCCCTGCGAATCCATTCGTCAATGACATGCCTGTTCTTATAAGGGACGAAACATCCGAGCGAACAAAATGCCGACGAATGGGCGCGAGTACCTGATCAGTGCTCCCGCCCCCGTCGACAGGCCCGCCGATGATCCGAATTCCGGTGGGTCGCGACAAGCAGGTCACTGCCACGTCATCATAGTAAGGACGCCGCGCCTGTCCATCCTTGGCGCTGCCATCAGGAACTGCCATAAAAATGTCCAATCAAGCAGGCGCCGGTCACGCGCCGGTCCGCAAACTTCTGGTCGCCAATCGTGGAGAGATCTCGATCCGCGTGATGCGCGCGTCCGCCGAAATGGGAATTCGCACCGTCGCGATCTACGCGCACGAAGATCGCTTCGCCCTGCATCGTTTCAAGGCCGACGAGAGTTACCTGGTCGGCAAAGGCGCCAAACCGATCGCCGCCTATCTGGACATCAAGGACATCATTCGCATCGCGCTGGATGCCGGCGCCGATGCCATACATCCCGGCTACGGCTTTCTTTCCGAGAATCCGGATTTCGCCGAAGCCTGCGCGGCGTCCGGCATCCGCTTCATAGGTCCCAGCCCTACCGTTCTGCGCACGCTGGGCGACAAGGTTTCGGCGCGCGCCGCGGCCGAAGCCGCCCAGGTTCCGGTCCTGCCGGCTTCCGGGGCTCTCCCGGTCGAGCTGGATGCCTGCAAGGCTCTGGTTGCCAAGGTCGGCTACCCGGTCATGATGAAAGCCAGCTGGGGCGGCGGCGGGCGCGGCATGCGCGTGATCGAGTCCGAATCCGAACTTGGCCCGCAGATGGAGACCGCACGCCGCGAGTCCAAGGCGGCTTTCGGCAACGATGAGGTCTATGTCGAAAAGCTGGTGCGTCGCGCGCGTCACGTGGAAGTGCAGGTACTCGGCGATGTGTACGGCGACATTGTTCACCTGTTCGAACGCGACTGCTCGGTGCAGCGCCGCAATCAGAAGGTCGTGGAACGCGCGCCGGCGCCTTATCTTTCCGCTGAAAGGCGGTCCGAGTTGTGCGAGGCGGCACTGCGCCTTTGCCGCCAGGTCGGCTATTCGCACGCCGGCACAGTCGAATTCCTGATGGACGCGGACACTGACCGCTACTATTTCATCGAGGTCAATCCACGCATCCAGGTCGAGCACACCGTGACCGAGGAAGTGACCGGCGTCGATATCGTCAAGAGTCAGATTCTGGTTACGGAGGGCATGCACATCGGCGCGCCCGCGCAGGACGCACGCCCTGGCTTGCCGACTCAGGACCAGGTGCGCCTCGAAGGCCACGCCCTGCAATGCCGCGTCACCACCGAAGACCCCGAAAACGGATTCACTCCGGACTACGGGCGCCTGCTGGCCTACCGCAGTCCCGCCGGACACGGCATTCGTCTGGACGGCGGCACGGCCTATGGCGGCGCGGTGGTCACGCCTTACTACGATTCCCTGCTGGTCAAGATCACCGCACGCGGCCAGACCACGGGCGATGCGATCGCGCGCATGGACCGCGCCCTGCGTGAGTTTCGAATCCGGGGACTGTCGACCAATCTCGCCTTCCTCGAAAACGTCATCAATCACCCGCAGTTCAAATCCGGCGAATGCATCACGCGCTTCATCGACAGCACGCCTGAGCTGTTCGAGTTCACGCCACGGCGCGACCGTGCAACCAAGCTGCTTCGCTTCATCGGCGAAGTCGTGGTCAACGGCAGTCCCGAGATGAAGGGACGCGAAGCACCTGCCCTGCCGCTGCCCGAACCACGTCTTCCGACATTGCCACGAGGCACACCGGTCCCCAGCGGCACTCGGGACATCCTGTTGCAATGCGGCGCCGCCGGCTTCGCGCAGTGGATGAAAGAACAGGAACAGGTGCTCCTGACCGACACCACCATGCGCGACGCGCATCAGTCACTGTTCGCCACACGCATGCGCACCAAGGATCTGGTGGAGATCGCGCCGTACTACGCGCGGCTACTGCCGAACCTGCTGTCGATGGAATGCTGGGGCGGCGCCACCTTCGACGTGGCGATGCGCTTTCTCAAGGAAGATCCCTGGGACCGGCTCGCGCAGTTGCGCGAGGCGATGCCGAACCTGCCGCTGCAGATGCTGCTGCGCTCGGCCAACGCCGTGGGCTACACCAACTACGCCGACAACGTGGTGCAATACTTCGTCAGGCAGGCTGCGGCCAACGGCATCGACATCTTTCGCGTGTTCGATTCCCTGAATTCGGTCGACAACATGCGCGTGGCCATGGACGCCGTCATCGAAACCGGTGCGGTGTGCGAAGGCACGATTTGCTACACCGGCGATCTGTTCGATCCTGGCCGACAGAAGTTCAATCTCAAGTACTACATCGACATGGCCAAGGCGCTGGAAGCGGCCGGCGCGCACGTCCTTGGCATCAAGGACATGGCCGGCGTGTGCAAGCCGCGTGCGGCGCGCGAACTGGTCCGCGCGCTCAAACAGGAAATCGGTCTGCCGCTGCATTTTCATACGCATGACACCAGCGGGATTGCCGCGGCCAGCGTGCTGGCGGCCATCGAAGCCGGCTGCGACGCCGTGGACGGCGCGCTGGATGCGATGTCCGGACTGACCTCCCAGCCCAATCTGGGCTCGATCGCGGCCAGCCTCGCGGGCAGCGAGCGCGATCCCGGCATCGACCTGGGTTCGATGCAGATGCTGTCGGATTACTGGGAAGATACCCGCCGTTACTACGCGCCGTTCGAGGCCGGAATCCGCTCCGGCACTGCGGACGTCTATCGCCATGAAATGCCGGGCGGCCAGTACACCAATCTGCGCGAACAGGCGCGGGCTCTGGGGCTGGCCTCGCGCTGGTCCGAGGTCTCGCAGGCCTACGCCGACGTCAATCGGATGTTCGGCGACATCGTCAAGGTGACACCGACCTCCAAGGTCGTCGGCGACATGGCGCTGTTCATGGTCGCCAAGGGACTGAGCCCCGCCGAGGTCGAGGACCCGAATACGCCGATCGACTTTCCGGAATCAGTGGTGCAACTGTTCCGCGGCGAACTCGGGCTGCCACCGGACGGCTGGCCGCCGGCCCTGCAGGACAAGATTCTGCGCGGCAAGCCGGCGCTGAACGAGCGTCCCGGGAAAAGTCTGCCAGCGGTGGATCTGGAAGCCGTGCGCAGCGAGGTCGGAAAGGCCCTGGAACGTGAGCTGAGCGATCGCGAACTCGCCGCTCACCTGATGTACCCGAAGGTCTACGCCGATTTTGTCGCGCACCAGTCACGGTACGGCGAAGTCTCGCGCCTGCCGACCAGCACGTTCTTCTACGGTTTGCGTGAGGGCGAGGAAATCAGCGTCGAGATCGACCGCGGCAAGACGCTGATCATTCGACTGCAGGGCCGCGCGGAAACCAGTGCGGGCGAGAAACTGTTCTACGAATTGAACGGCCAGCCCCGTACCGTCAACGTCGACAAGGCCGGCGCCAAGGCACAGTCCGAGCAGCCCAAGGCGGTGGACGGCAATCCCGATCAAATTGGGGCGCCGATGCCGGGCATGATCTCCCGCGTTGCGGTCAAGCCAGGAGATATCGTCGACAAGGGCGAGGTGCTGCTCGCGCTCGAAGCGATGAAAATGGAAACGCTGGTGGCAGCGCCGCATGGCGGCAAGATCGCTCGGGTGATGGTTGCCCCTGGCAGCGTCGTGTCTGCCAAAGACCTACTGATTGAATTCGAGCCAGTAGCCAAGCCAGGAAATTAATTCAACATGAGCCTCTTGCGAAATTCCCGGACGAGGCTGATTTTCTCGCCGGCGATGGCGGCGAAAAGAGATGCGCGGGTGTTGCCATTGAATGCATGATGGAGCTGCCAAAGCCCACCCCATATCCGCTGAATGAATACTGCCCTGCGCGAGCGCCTGACGAATTCCACCGTCGCTTCCAGCACGAGCGGGTGCCTCTCAGCGCCCCGTGAGTAGAGCAGAGAATCCACTTAACCATCTGTCCGATTAGCCGAGGCCGGCTCCAGGCATCCATAGCGGGGCAATTTCACATGCAGCAAGCGGCCACCCAAAAGCGATGATTCGCCCGTTCCGGTCGACAAAGCCTATCGGCGCTTCGCGACGGTGTCGTGACCGAAGCCGACGCGCCCGCCACAGGGCGCCGGCCTACGACGACTATGGGCGCAGATAAACCGGCCCCTCAGCGCGATAGCCCAGCTCGCGCCCACGCTGATCCTTGATTTCCGGTCCTACGACAACCGTGTAGCGGCCGGCGGACGGCGTTTCGAACACCAGCATGCGTGGATTGCTCGCGGCCGGCTCCCATTCGCCGCCGACGGGCTTGCCACTGTCGTCGAGCACCTTGAGTGCGCCGGCGCTGGTCGGGTCCACGGCCTGCGAGAAGTTGAGCGCGATCGCCGATCGCTTGGCGAGCTGTCCGGCGTAGATCAGGCCGAAGCTGCCGGCACGCGGCTGCGCCGGCCACCACTGGTAAACCAGGCGGGCGTCGGGTGGGCCCGCGCGTTCCACCGTCGTGTTCGAGGCTTTGGGCTCGGCCTGGGTCCGGGTAGCGGAGCGGGGTCCCGGCGTCGGGCTCATCGGCTCATCGCTGGCGTCCGGGCCCGGTTCCGGTCGGGCCTCCGGCGTCGGTGCCGGCATTGGCTTGCTGCCGTAGCTCGGCTCCGGATCGACTGCCATGTGCTCGCTCAGCTCGGCGTCGTCGCGCGATTCCGCTTCGAGCGTGTCCTTCACTTCTGCGGGATCGTCTACCGTGTCGGCGGCACCCCCGTCGGTTTCGGTCGCCGCCGCGTCGGGTGATGGCGCGGTGCCCGCCATCTCCGTCTGGCCGCCGATGGTCGGTAGCGGCATCGAGTCGCTGTCGTCCAGCGCCACATCCATTGGGTCCACGGAGCCCGAGAACACAGACTCCGGGTCGAGGCGCCCGCGGTCGGCGGAATCGGCCTTCTCGTTCGATGCCAGCAGGTCGAAGGCGAAGTAAGTCGCGGCCGCGATGACGACGACGACGACCAAGGTGCCTAGTGGATGTGGATTTTCGCCCAAGCCTGTGCCCTCCTGCGACCGGCTGTGCCGGACTGCTGCCCGAACCCGGTTTCTCCCTGTTTGAAATACATTTCGTTCAGATGCGATACGCAGACGTCCACGACATGTGATGTGTTTCGTCCCCGATCCACCGCCCTGAGCGCGTGCCCTGATCTACTGTCCGGGCCGACCGCCCGGCCCGACCACGTTTGCTGCCCGACGAAACTCTTGGCGCGCAGCGCTTCTGCGCGAGAGTCTAGTCACAAGCCCGTGGCCGACGTCAATCGAAAAATCTTGCCTTTCGCCGATGCCGCTGTCCGCCACTGCGCGACACTGCGATAATAGCGCGCCACATTTCCGGGACCACAATCATGGTCGATCGTTATCTGGAGTTTTCGCATACGTCCTTCGGACGAGCCTTGTCATCGATGATGGGGCTGCCGCAGCCGCCTCGATTACGACGCGACACCAGCGGCTGGAATGATCAGCCCTTGGGCAGCCGCGCCGTGTCGGTCGGTGCCACCCATGGCGCCGACTTGCTCCCGGTACTGCTGCGCTGCCTGCACGACAGCGGCGCCACGGTGCGGGTTCGCGCCGATGTCGGCGGCATCGAGACCTTGAAGAAGGCCGCCAATGAAGCCAGTGTCGCACTGACCAACCAGCCGGCCCCCGGTGAGGGCGAGAAGAGTGCGGCACTGGTATTCGACGCCAGCGGCGCGCGACTGCCCAGCGATCTGCGCGTGCTGTTCGACTTCGTGCAGCCCTTGGTGTCCCAGCTCGCGTCCGGTGGGCGCGTGGTCGTGATCGGACGCCTGCCGGCCCAACTCGAGAATGCCGATGCAGCGGCCACCGCGGCGGCGCTGCGCGGCTTCGTGCGTTCGCTGGGCAAGGAGATCGGTCGCAAGGGTTCGACGGTGAATCTACTCGAGGTCGATCCGGCAGCCGATGCTGCGCTGCCGGGCGCGCTGCGTTTCCTGCTGTCTGACCATTCCTCGTATATCAGCGGTCAGTGCCTGCAGCTTGATGCCAAGGGCGATATGCCGGCGGTCTGGACAGCCTCCTTGACCGGCAAGGTCGCCGTAGTCACGGGCGCCGCGCGTGGCATTGGTGCCGCGATCTCGGAGGTCCTCGCGCGTGAAGGCGCACAGGTCATCGGCATCGACCGTCCGCAGGAAGAGCGGAGCCTGGCGGAAACCATGGGCGCCATCGGTGGCCAGACCCTGGCTGCGGACATTACCGACGCCGCCGCGCCGGAGCTGATCGCCAGCGAGTTGATGAGCCGCTTTGGTGGTGCCGACATCATCGTCCACAACGCCGGTATCACCCGCGACAAGACGCTGCGCAACATGCCGCCGCATTGGTGGGATCAGGTGCTGGACGTGAACTTCGGTGCGATCATCCGTCTCAACGAAAAGCTTCTGAACGGTGTGCTGCGTGACGCCGGGCGCATGGTCTGCATTTCCTCCATTGGCGGGATCGGCGGTAATGCCGGCCAGACCAACTACGGTGCAACCAAGGCCGGCCTGATCGGTTACGTCGCCGCGCTGGCGCCGAAATTCGCCGAACATGGCGGTGCGATCAATGCGATCGCGCCCGGGTTCATCGAAACCCGGATGACCGCAGTCATGCCGATGATTCCGCGTGAGGTGGGGCGTCGCCTGTGTTCGCTGGGGCAGGGCGGCAAGCCACTCGATATTGCCGAAGCGGTGGCCTTCATGGCCTCGCCGTACGCCGGTGGTGTCAACGGCAAGGTGCTGCGCGTCTGCGGCCAGAACTGGTTCGGTCAGTGATCCCGTCCATCGCAAAGCCGGCGGTGGCCCGAAAAGGCCCACCACGTCGCCTCGCCCAGGCCAAGCTGCCGACGCCGTTCGCGGTGTTCGACATGGCGGTCTATCAGACCGAGGATGGCAAGGAGCATCTCGCGATCTCGATCGGCGATCTCGGCGGATTGCCGCCCTTGGTGCGCATCCATTCCGAATGCCTGACCGGTGACGCGCTGTTCTCCCTGCGCTGCGACTGCGGGTTCCAGCTTGAGCACTCGCTGCAGCGAATCGCGACCGAGGGTCGCGGTCTGGTGTTGTATCTGCGCCAGGAGGGACGCGGTATCGGCCTGGCCAACAAGATTCGCGCCTATGCGCTGCAGGATCAGGGCCATGACACCGTCGAAGCCAATGAAACCCTTGGCTTTCCGGCGGATGCTCGCGACTATTCGCTGGCGCTGGACATGCTGTTCGATCTCGATCTGCGCCGCGTGCGGCTGATGACCAACAACCCGCGCAAGGTCGACGCGCTGCAAAGCGGCGGTGTCGAGGTCGTCGAGCGCGTGCCAATCGTCTGCGGACGCAACCCGCACAATGAGACCTATCTGACGACCAAGGCCGACAAGCTCGGCCATATTTTGAATCCGTTGCCGGCCGCATCAAGAGCGAATTCGGCCGCCCCCCCAGATTCACCCGGTTCACCCGATTCACCCGACGCGGGCGACTCTTGAGCGATTTCTACGCGCTGCTACGCCCGCTGCTGTTCGCGCTCGACGCCGAACGTTCGCACGAACTGAGTCTGGCGGCGATGAAACACCTGCCGCGACTCGCCACGCTGCCGTTCCGCGGGGACGTGCAGGACGATCCCTTCGACTGCCTCGGTCTGCGCTTCGCGAACCGCGTCGGCCTGGCGGCGGGCCTGGACAAGAACGGCGAGGCGATCGAAGCGTTTGGCCGCCTCGGCTTCGGCTTCGTCGAGGTCGGCACCGTCACGCCACGGCCGCAGCCCGGCAATCCGCGGCCGCGCCTGTTTCGTGTGCCGGCGCAGCAGGCGCTGATCAATCGCATGGGCTTCAACAACCAGGGCGTCGACGCCTTGGCGCAGCGGGTGCGAGGGGTGCGCGAACGCGCCGCCTACCGTGGAGTCATCGGCATCAATATCGGCAAGAACTTCGATACGCCGATCGAGCAGGCGCTGGGCGACTACCGCGTCGGCCTGGAAACGGTTTACGACTGCGCCGACTATGTGACCATCAACATTTCCTCGCCGAATACCCGCAAGCTGCGTGAACTGCAGGAACGCGGCAAGCTCGATGCCTTGCTTGGCGGCCTGAGCGAGGTCCGCGCGCGGTTGGCCGATGCGGCTGGCCGGCGTGTGCCGCTGCTGCTCAAGATCGCGCCGGATGTGGATGTCGCAGGGCTCACGGACATCGCCGACTCCGCCCAAGCCTGCGGCATGGACGGCCTGATTGCCACCAACACCACGATTGCCCGGCCCGGTCTGGACGGGACTCCGCTGGCGAATGAAGCCGGCGGTCTGTCCGGCGCACCGCTCAAGCCCCTGGCTGATGAAACATTGCGCGCCTTGCGCGCGCGGCTGGACGCTTCGTTTCCGATCATTGGGGTCGGCGGCGTCCTGGCCGGCCGCGACGCCACGGACAAAATCCTGGCGGGTGCGGACATGGTCCAGATTTACTCAGGGCTGATATACCGCGGACCGGGACTTGTTTCCGAGTGTATCGCTGCGGTTGCCGCAGCACGGTCCGTCCGTTAGATTGCCACGTTGCCGCAATGCAACACATAAGACAATGCCGGATGGCAGCTCAAAGATTGCCAAACATTTCAGGAAGGGAACCATGCGCAACATAATTTGGGGCAGCGCGCTGCTCGCCACGGCTTGGGTGGGTCAGGCCAGCGCCGTGAACACGGGCGACAGCGATTCGATCTACCTGGGTGCCGGCGGCACCTATGTGATTACCGACAGCAGCCGTCCGAACGACGACGGCAAGGGCTTCCAGTTGACGGTCGGTGTACCGATCGGCTGGCAGAGCTGGGCGATGGAACTGTCGTACTTCGACAATTCCATGGACGACCGTGACGTGGACGGCAAGAAGGACTATCAGGCCGGCCTGCTGGTCGACCTGGTCAAGGATTTCGGTTTCTGGGGCTGGGAGAACGGTCTGCGTCTCAAACCGTACATCCTTGGCGGCCTGTCGGTGCTGCAGGAAGACGTATTGTCCGACAAGCACACTCATGCCGGCATCAGTCTCGGTGGCGGTGCGCTGTTTCCCTTGCCGTGGTATGGCCTCGGCATCCGTACCGAAGCGCGAGCGCTCGGCCAGTCGAATGACGAATCCGCGCCGGGTCATGACTTCCTGACGGATTACCGCTTCCTCGTGGGCCTGCAGCTACCGCTGCCGGGCGGTTCCAGGAGCGAACCCGCAATGGAGGACGTGCCGGAACCGCTGGGTTGTGAGGTGGCCGTCGTAGACGCCGAAACCGGTCGTAGCGACTGCGCCGTCGATTCCGATGGCGACGGCGTGTACGACCCGGATGACAACTGCCCCGGCACGCCCGCCGGCACGGTGGTCGACGCATTCGGCTGCGCCGTCCCGCCGGTCATGGATCAGAGCGATGCCGATGAAGATGGCGTGTTCGATGCCGACGACGTCTGCCCGGATACCATGGTGCCGGCTGAGGTCGACGACCGCGGTTGCGCGGTGCCGCAGCCGATCGTGTTGCCGGACTTCACGTTCGAATTCGACTCCGACCGTCTTTCAACCATGGGTGCGGGCTATCTCGACCGCATGGCGGCGATGATGAACGGTCAGAGTGACATGACCGTCGAGATCATCGGTCACACCGATTCGCTGGGCTCCGAGGCGTACAACCTGCAGCTGTCGACGCAACGCGCCGAGTCCGCCAAAGCCTACCTGGTTTCGAAAGGAATCTCGGGTGAGCGTCTGAAGACGTCCGGCCGCGGCGAAAATCAGCCGGTGGCGACCAACGAGACCGAGGAAGGCCGCAGTGACAACCGCCGCGTGGCGTTCTGGCTCTACGTGGAATAAGCGCAGCGCCAAAGCCTGGGTGCTGTCCACCGTCCGCAAGGCTTGCAAGGACCGCAGGCGCCGATCAGGCGGCTGCGGTCCTTGTCATTTGATCGCCACCAAAATGAAATTGAGTCTCGCGATTTCGGCGGGGCTGGGGGATGGCACGAATGCTTGGTTTTCGAATGCTGGCGCTGCTCATGGTGTTGGCCGTGAGTGCTTGCGGGCGCAGCGCGGATGTGGGTGGTGATGGCGCTGGCGGAAGCGATGGCAAGGTCCGTTTCATCGCGCTCGGCGACACAGGGTCCGGCGTCGACGGACCGCAGTCCCAGGTCGCTTCGCTGATGCGGCAGGTATGCGAAATGCGCTGCTCGACGCGCCGGGTGAGCACGTCCATCAGGTAGCACCCCGCGCCCATGCCCATGAATTCTGGCGTGTGTCCGCGCGGACAGGGTTTGGCCTGCGGCGAGAACGGCCAGGTTTCCTCACTGCCGCTCCGGATCAGGCAGTCGTCGGTCATCGGCTCGACGATGTGTTCGGCGATGTAGCTATTCTTGTAGCGCAGGCCCTCGCCCACCAGCCAGTGAAAATGCGTGAGGCTGTTTTCGGCGTAGCGCCTGGCGCGCGCCTCGTCGAGGTTCGGCCCGCCGGCCACGATCAGGTATTGCGCCAGGTCTTCCGTGGTGTCGGTGAATCCCGCCGCGGCGCCAGCGCTTCCACGAACGCGAAGCCGAGCGCGGCCAGCGCCAGCGGGGCGATGTAATACACCGCACGATAGGCCAGCAAGCCGGCCAGCAGCTCGGTGTCCGCCATGACATCGCCGAGCAGCGCCAGGAACACCGCCTCGATCACGCCCAATCCGGCCGGCACATGCGCCACCGCACCGGCGATGCCGCTCAGCAACAACACGGCCAGCACCGTCGGATAGGCGATGTCGGCCCCCAACAGCAGATACACGACCAGGCCCATGGTCATCCAGTTGGCGGTCGACAACGCGATCTGTGCCAGCGCCATGCTCAGCGACGGCAAGGTCACGGAGGTTCCACGCAGGCTGAAACTGCGCCGACGCGATACTCCGCACAGGGCGACATAGGCCGTCACACCGAGCAGCAGCGCCAGTCCGATCAGACGCAGCCCGAGATCGCCGATGCGCCCGCCGTCCGCCAGCTCCACGAAGCCGAAGCTGCCGGCGATTCCGGCGAGCAGACAGTAGCCGGACCAGTTGGTGACTAGGCTCAGGCCGACGATGCGGGTGATCGTGCCGCGATCCAGTCCGAACCGCGAATACAGGCGGTAGCGCAGGCCGATGCCACCAAGCCAGGCGCCCATGTTGAGATTGAAGGCGTAGCAGATCGAGGCGATCGCGGCGGTCAGCGCTTTCGGCAGACTTTGTCGGGTGTAGTGGCGCGCGAACAGGTCGTAGCCGCCGTACAGCGCATAGCTGAGCAGGGACAGCAGCAGCGACGCCAGCAGCACCGGCGTGCCCAGCGCCTGCAGCGCGATCCAGACCTGCGACCAGTCCACCGCCCGCGTGCGCGACACCAGCAACCATACGATCAGCGCGAAGAACCCGAGCACCAGCAACCGTCGCAGCAACAGCCACAGACGGTTTGGCGGCCTGGCGGCATCGGTTCGGGCCCGGCTTGAGTCAGCAGAATCCGGCACGTGGACTTAGGTCCCAGGGCAAAGATACATCCAGCCTAGAACCCGCCCGATGTGGCAGGGCTGAACGCGCCCTTGCGACTCAGCGCGTGAGCGGCGGTTCGACGGAGACGACGCGCTTGAGGAATTCGTAGCGGTCGCGCCAGCGCAGCAACGTGAAGGCATGGTTCTCGCCCTCATACCAGCGCGTGGTCACGGCGATGCCGAGCCGCGTGCAGGCGGCGTCCAGTCTTTCCGCGTCCTGTTTGCAGATGTCCACGGAAGCAACGCCGATCCACGCTTCCGGAAACGGACGTTCGGGCGCGGTTTCGAGGATGCGGATCGGGTCGGCCGTATCGCTGCCGGCGTCGCCGTGTTCCCGGCCCGGCCCGAGATAGGCCCGGGCGATGTCTTTGGCGATGTCTTTGAGGATGCGCGCCGTCCATTTGCCGACGCCGCGATAGCCCTGGCGCGCTTGCGGGACCGGACACCTGCGGACACCTGCAGGAACGGCATGGTCGGCTGCACCGCGATCGGCGGCACGCCGACATCGAACACGGTCCGCGCCCAGGACTCCGGCCGCCGGTAGCTGGCGGTGATCGCCACACCCAGTGCCAGATTGGCGCCAGCCGATTCACCGGCTACGACAATGCGCGTGGGATCGCCGCCGGAAAACGATGCTGCGGCGCTAGCCGATAGTCGATGTTGAACACCATGAAACCGCCGCGATGGGCGTGGGCGAGGCCGATGCCCTCGTGGGTTTCCTTGGAGCAAACGGCGAAACCACCACCGTGGATATAGATCAGAATCGGCAGCGGCGACGCTGGCTGCTGCGAGACGGCGGGCCGCAGGAATACATCCGGCTTCTGCGCGCGACCAGGGGACCATAGGCCACATCGCGATGCGCTTGCACGCGCTGGCGCGCACGCCGCATCGCCAGCGCCAGCATGCTCAGCGCGGTGGCACCGGTAAAGATGCCGCCGAAGCTTGCCAGTCGCAGACGCGCGCCGAACGGCAGGGCCGGGTCCGTGGCCACTCCGCTCATCAGGTCTGCGGCAGGGTCACACCGCGCTGGCCCTGGTACTTGCCGCCGCGATCGGCGTAGCTGGTCTCGCAGACCTCGTCGGCCTCCAGGAACAGCATCTGCGCTATGCCTTCGTTGGCGTAGATCTTCGCCGGCAGCGGCGTGGTGTTGGAAAACTCCAGGGTGACATGACCCTCCCACTCCGGCTCCAGCGGCGTCACGTTGACGATGATGCCGCAGCGCGCATAGGTGCTCTTGCCCAGACAGATCGTGAGCACGCTGCGAGGTATGCGGAAATATTCCACGGTGCGCGCCAGCGCGAAGGAATTCGGCGGAATCACGCAGACATCGCCCTTGAAATCCACGAAGCTCTTGGAATCGAAGGCCTTGGGGTCGACGATGGTGTTGTTGATGTTGGTGAAGATCTTGAACTCGTCGGCGCAGCGCACGTCGTAGCCATAGCTGGACACGCCATAGGAGACGATCTTGCCGCCTTCATTGGCGCGCACCTGGCCGGGCTCGAACGGTTCGATCATGCCGCTGCTTTCGGCCATGCGCCGGATCCACTTGTCCGATTTGATGCTCACACCAGGCTCCCGGCGGGCACGGCGCGGAGGCCGGACCGCAAATGGCTGAAATCGTAGGGCCGTTATCGTACGCGATTGGAGGTCCGGCTTGTCCGCGAGAATCGACCTGCCTACTTCTTGCCGGACTTGGCGCCTTCGCCCCCGGCCTTGCCGTTGCCGCGTGTCGTTTCTGGGTCCTTGTCGGACTTGTCCGCAGATTTGATCATCTCGGCATCGGACACCGCCGGCGCCACGAACGGTGCTCTCGGCGAACGCGGCGGCAGGAAGAACTGCGCGGGCGTGGTGAAAATGCGCCGCAGCAGCTTGCCCAGCAACGGCCAGGTGTCGGCGAACTTCACGCGCTGCGCGCGCATCGCCACGTTCAGGGCCAGACCGAAGCTCACGGCCAGATTCATCGTGCCGATCACCAATATGCCCAGCGCGCAGCGCGCCAGCGTGGACCACGGCAGCTGGCCATCGAAGGCCACCAGCGCGTATATGGTGTTGGTCGCGGAAAAGGTGACGTGCAGGGTATCGATCGGCAGACCCGTCACCTTGCCGAACGCGGCAGTGGAGCCGAGCATGATGCCGAAGAAGAAGCTGCCCGCGACCGCGCCAAGGTTTTCCTCGACGAAATGCGTCAGCCGTTCGCGCCGTTTGACACCGAGCCAGCGCAGCGAACGCAACTGCTGCAAGCGTTGCGGTATGCGGTTGTACACGGCCTTGTTGTCGTAGTACCCGGAAATCAGACCGCACACGAACAGCCAGACTCCGGTGAGCGCGCCCCAGAACCAGGTGGTCCAATGCAGGGGATCGATTTCGTGGATCAGTTTTTCGGCCTTTTCCAGACCGATGAAGTGCTCGCCCGAATTTGAATAGAAGGCGTAGGCGATGGCCGCCGCGACCGGCATCGACAGCACGAAGTTGCCGAGCACCGCGACGAACTGGCTGCGCAGTGTGCGCACGATCAGCTCGGCGAGATTGTCGAGCCGGTCCTGCCCTTTCTGTGCAGGCGCTTCCAGCGCGCGCGCCAGGCGGTTGGCCGTCATCGCCGGCTGTTTGGTCGCCAGCGAGAAGTGGAAGATCGACATCAGTACGAAGCCGGTGGCGTACATCGCCGAAAAACGGAAGGCCTCGACCAGCGGTGCGTAGGGCTGATGCGCCAGCCACAGCTTCACCGCCGCCATCAGCGCCACCAGGAAGCCGGCGCCCATGGCCGCCCGAAACAGCGAGAAATATTCCGACGCGGAATTGGTGATGTAGGCCTCGCCGGCCTTGCCGGCATTGCCGGTGATGCGCAGGGCCAGCAATTGCACGGTCTGCATGAACAGATCGCGCACGCTGTTCTTGCGGTTCTCGCCTTCCACCAGCGCGCGCAGCAGGCGCAGGCGGTCCGCGTTGCAGTCCACCTCCGGTTTGACTTCGAGCAGTTTCAGCAGCAGCGCGCAGCGCTCGATGTTCTGGGTCAGACGCACCAGGAGGTGGGTCAGACCGACGCTGGCACCGATGATCAGCGCCTGCCGGCGAATGCGCGTGACAATGTCGCGGCACTGTTGCAGCAGCACTTGCAGGTGCTTGTCGTCCATCGTCGGATCGGCCTTCTCCGACAAGGCATTCTTGCGATCCTCGATGAACAGGCGCACCTCGACGTTCTGCATCAGGAACGGTGATTCGTAGCGCTCGATCGCCGGATAGTTGTGCACGATCTCTGGTTCCAGACCGATTGCGGTGATGCGGTAGGACATCACCTGCAGGCCGTCCAGTACATGCATCAGGATCTTCTGCGCCGGCTGGGTGCCGCGCGCCTTGCGAAAATCGATCGCGTGCATCAGCTCCAGCCAGGCATCGTCCGGCACGTTCTGCAGCCACAGATAGTCCGACTGCTTGCGGAACACCAGGCCGACCACATCCTTGAGCGATTCGCGGTCCTGCTCCTCCGGCAGAATCGAGGCGCCGACGCGCCGCCATAGCCCGGTGAAGAAGCCTTCGTTGGCGAGAATGCCGCTGTCGGTGAACAGGCGCACGGACTTGCGATTGGCAATCAGCCGCAGCAAGGCGTCGCGCAGGCCGACACGCAGCTCGGGCTGAGTCTGCAGATAGGCTCCGAAGCGTTGCAATCGGTCCACCGCCTCGTCCACACGGTCGGGCCGCTTCGGCCGCAGCAAATCGACAAGACCGATGAACGCACCGATCTGCGCATCGTCGTCGGCGTGCGCGACCAACGCCAGCGCCGCCTCGAAGCGCTGTTCCAGAGTGAGTTTTCGCGCCACTAGGAGATCGCCACCTGTTGTTGCGAATCCGTGTGCGACCGTGCTGAAACGTTCGTTCCGGCGTGGCGGCGAACCTCGCGGCCGCGCACACAGCACGGTCGCGTATGGGGATGCATCATCAAAATGACTGGCGCCAGGAGAACGGCCCCCATTTTAGGCACAGCTGAGCCTCACAACGAAGCCACACGAAAATTGCGGCGGGGCGAACACGCAATCCCGCCGCGCGAACCGTTCGAGGCATATCCCGCACGCGGTTCGCCTTTCATCGACAAGGGACAAGCACGAGGCGTTCCAGACGCTGGCGCCGCCAGACAACAAGTTGGCGGCCAGAGTCAGGCCGGCCCCATTGCTCAAGCCTAGAGTTCGCAATAGGCGGTATCCATCGGCTGCTCCTTTCCGGGGCAAGCCGGCAGGCCCCGCCGCCGGATCACCGGGCCGAAGCAAGCTGATGGCCGGAAAGTCCGGATTCGGAGCGACCACGCCGTGGAGCACACCCCGCGGAACAATAAGAGCAGCGACCACTGTCGTTGCCTGTGCAGCGTTGATGAGGAGATTCAAAGATGAGAACAAAGCTCAGGGTAAGCCTGCGCCTTGGTGCAGCCTGCCTGACACTGGCCGCCCCCCTGGCCAGCCAGGCCGTATCCTTCGATCTGGGACCGGTCGACGCACAGCTTGATACCACGGTATCGCTGGGCGTGACCTTTCGCATGCAGGATCAGGATGATTCGCTGATCGGCATCACCAATGGTGGCACCGCCCGCTCGGTCAATGAGGACGACGGCAACTACGGCTTCGAGAAAGGCGACACGGTCGCCGCCGTCGCCAAGATCACCACCGACCTCGACTTCAGAATGGGCGACTACGGCCTGTTCTCACGGCTCAGCTATTTTGCCGATCCGATCGCCGAAGACGCCGACAATATCAATGATCGCCGCGGACCGATCGCACCGTTCGTGGCCGGCCCCACCAATCTGATCGCCGAGACGCGTGAACGCGGCGACTACGAACTCGGCAATCGCGGCCACCAGCGCCAGGACGACGAGTTCTCGCTGCTGGACCTGTTCGCCTACGGCAACTGGAACGTCGGCGGTCACTCGGTATCGGCACGCTTCGGCCGCCAGGTGGTGAACTGGGGCGAATCCACGTTCATCATCAATGGCATCAACTCGATCAACCCGGTCGACGTGGCGCGTCTGCGCACGCCGGGTTCGGAGCTCAAGGAAGCGCTGCTGCCCACCTCGATGTTCTGGGGTTCGGTGCAACTCACCAACCAGCTGTCGCTGGAAACGGTGTTGATGACGCAGTGGCAGGAAACCCAGATCGACCCGCGCGGCTCGTTTTTCTCGACCAATGACACCGCCTCCGACGATGGCGACAAGATCATCGTCACCTTCGGCCGCCGCAAGGACGAGAACAGCGTCACCACCTACCCGGCCGATGTAGCCGCCCTGGGCGTGACGGGCGATCCCGAGGCCATGGTGTGGTTGCAACGCGAGCACGATCGCAAGCCCGACAGCGACCCCGATCAATACGGCGCCGCGCTGCGCTATTACGCCGACAACATCGGAGTCGAGTTTGGCGCCTACTACCTCAAGTACCACAGCCGCACGCCGATCGTGTCCACGGTTCGTGGTGGACTCAACGGCGCCGGAGGCAGCAGCCCCGCCCCCGGCAACGGCACCACCAACGCGATCAACGCACCCGGTGGTATCGCGGCCGCGCCGCTGTGCTCGGATGATGCGACGGCCGGCGACTGCCGCGCCAGCTACTTCATCGAGTACCCGGAGAACATCGAGCTGTACGGCCTGAGCTTCAACGCCGGCGGCCCGTTCGGCACGGCGCTGCAGGGCGAATACTCCTACCGTCCGCACCAGCCGCTGCAGCTCTCGGGCGCCGAGCTGGTCATGGCTTCGCTGGGCCTGACCAACAGCGTCACCGGCCAGGATTTCATCACCGAAGGCCCCTATGCCGGCCTACCGACGGCGTTCCTGAACGTTCCGGCCGGCACCGACATTCATGGCTACGAGCGCGTCGAGATGCATCAGATCACGACCACCGTCACCAAGGCCTTCGGTCCGAGCTTCGGTGCCAGCCAGTTCGTGATGCTCGGTGATTTTGGTGCGACCTACGTGGATCTGCCCGAAGAACTCGACTTCTCGGCGCCCGGCGCCGCGCTGCCGGCCCCGGGTTCGGGCCGCGCCACGCTCGCCACGCCGGAAGGTTTCGTCTCCGGCGGTTCGGTGCAGAGCGAAGGCTTCCTCGACAACTTCTCGTGGGGCTATCGCCTGGTCGGCCGCCTCGACTACGAAGACGTGATCGGCGCGGTCTCGCTGTCGCCACGTCTGGTGTGGGCGCACGACGTCAACGGCACCGGCCCGACCTTCAACCAGGACACCAAGGCGGTCACCCTCGGTGTCGGCTTCAACTACCTGCAACGCTGGCAGGGCGACATCGGCTACACGACCTTCTTTGGCGGCCGCACCTACAGCGGCACCGACCCGATCGCGGCACCGGAAGCTCAGTCCCAGGACTTCGCCACCAGCGCCAACCCGAACAAGGACCGCGACTTCCTCGCGATCAGCGTCTCGTACGCATTCTGATCGTGACAGCACGGAGAACACTATGAAAACCAAGATGATGTTGACCCTCGGCAGCCTGCTGCTGGCTGCCGGCAGCGCCCACGCCGCCGTGTCCGCCGACCAGGCCGCGCAACTCGGCGCCAGCCTGACGCCGATCGGCGCCGAGAAAGCCGGCAATGCCGACGGCACGATTCCCGCCTGGGATGGAGGCCTCACCCAGGTGCAGCCGGGTTTCAAGACCGGCGGCGCCTATCCGGACCCCTACGCCAGCGAGAAGCCCAAATTCACGATCAGCAAGGCCAACCTGGCGCAGTACAAGGAGCACCTGTCGCCGGGCCAGATCGCGATGTTCGAGCGCTATCCGAACTGGAAGATGCGCGTGTTCCCGACGCATCGCAGCGCCGCGATGCCGCAGGGCTTCTATGACGAAACCAAGGCCAACGCCACCAAGGTGAATCTGGTGGAAAACGGCAACGGCTTCGAAGGCACCACCGGCGGCACGCCATTCCCGATTCCGCAGGACGGCCTGGAAGCCATCTGGAATCACCTCACCACCTACAACGGTGATACCTACGCCACGTCCTGGGCGCAGGCCGCCGTCACCGCCGGCGGTGACTACAACCTGGTGCGCCTCGATTACGAGTACGACTTCCTCTACAGCAACCAGCAGCGCAAGCCGGAAGAGCGCGACACCGAACGTCTGCTGTACTTCCTGCAGATCGTGAAGGATCCGCCCCGTCTGGCCGGCAGCATCCTGCTGGTCCACGACTACACCAACCAGATCAAGAACCCGCGCAAGGCCTGGACCTACAACCCCGGCCAGCGGCGCGTGCGTCTGGCGCCGAGCGTGTCGTATGACAATCCCGGCACCGCCTCCGACGCGCTGCGGACCAACGACGACTTCGGCATGTACAACGGCGCCACCGATCGCTACGACTGGAAGCTGGTCGGCAAGAAGGAGATGTACATCCCGTACAACAGCTACCAGATCGCCAGCCCCGACTACAAGATCAAGGACGTGCTGCAGCCCGGACACATCAACCCGGACCTCGGACGCTACGAACTGCATCGTGTCTGGGTGGTCGACGCCACGCTCAAGGACGGCACCTCGCACCTCTACAAGCGCCGCACCTTCTACATCGACGAAGACAGCTGGCGGGTCCATCTGGTCGACAAGTACGACAACCGTGACCAGCTGTGGCGCTTCGCCGAACTGCACACCCAGGAATACTACGACGTACCGTTCCTCGGCCCGGCGCTGGAAGTGCACTACGACCTGCAGTCCGGCCGCTACATCGCGATGAACATCAAGAACGAGGACGACTCGGGCTATCACGCGGTCAAGCGCAACGACTCCGACTTCACGCCGAGCACCCTGCGCGACAAGGGCAAGCGTTGATCTCATCGACGCTCACGACTCCGTGAATGTCGAACTGCGGCGGGCCGATTGGCTCGCCGCTTTTTTTTTGGGCGGAGCTGCTTGGTACCACAGCCTCGCAGGATTCCGGATCAGGCCGGCGGCCTGTGCGGAATGATGGGGGTGAGCGTGACGGCGCCCGCCCGCAATGCTGCAAGGGGCGCGACGTCGGTTATTGGAGACCGCGCGTAGCTGGCGGCACTGGCCGGCGTCTGAAGCTCAGGCCACGCTGGCCAACTGCGCCTTCCAGGCGCTGGGCGCGCTGCCGGTCCAGCGGCGGAACGCGCGCGTGAAACTGCTGGTATCCGAAAAGCCCAGGCGAAACGTCACGGTGCTGATGCTTTGGCCCGGATCGCGAAGATAGGACAGGGCGAGTTCGCGTCGCATCATGTCCATTACTTCCGTATAGGTCGTGCTTTCGTCGGCCAGCTTGCGCTGCAGACTACGCGCGCTCATGTGCAAGGAATCGGCAATCACTTCCTGCGAGGGCTCGCCATGCGGCAGACAATCGACCAGCGCCCCCTTCACGCGGGCCACGATGTCTTCCTTGTCGAGCCGTGCCAGCCAGCGCAGCACGATGGCGTCGTTGTGGCTGGCCAACTCGGCGTCCGCGGAAGCCAGCGGAATCTCCATGCTGCGCCAGTCGAACACGATCCGCGTGATCGGTGCTCGGAATACCAGCGGTGTCCGCAGTATCCGGTAATAGCGCTCGCTGTCGTGCGGTTCGGGGCGCTGCATCTCGATACGCAGCGGCGAAAAGTCCCTGCCCAGTTGCGAACGGCACATCCGCACATAGGCCGACACGAAGGCATCCAGCGATTCATGTGCCGGCTGCGGCAGATGCTCGTAGAGGTGAAAGCTCAGGTGATATTCGTCGCCGATCCGCTCGAACCGGGTTTCAGCCTCGTCGGTGGTCACGCGTGAGTGCCGAGCCACGCGCTCGAAAGCCTCCTTCAGGTTGGCACTGGCGATCAGGGTGTAGCCCAGCGCATGGAACGTGGTCTGCGTCACGTGGCTGGCAACCTGCAGGCCGAAGCAGGAATCGCCGGTCGCCTCGCGCGCCAGATGCCAGAGATGGGTGACGCGATCCGCCGGGTAACGCGCATTGACGTCATTGAGCAGGCTCAGGTCGAGCCGGGCCTGCCGGCACAGGGCCGCACCGTCACAGCCTGCCGCGTCCAGGGCGCGACGGATCACCTTGACCCAGCCGCTGGCCATCGTGGCCTGGCGGTGCAGGCGGCCGCGTGCGCTGCATTCACGAGCAGGACGCGAACGCGGCGCGCGCCTTGGGAGTCGTGTTGCGGTGGTGGATTCAAAGGCGGACAAGCCGATGTGGTGTCCGGAACCCGGTGTTCGAATACTGTCGGTCACAAGTTTTTCCTCCCATGCGGAAGCGTCTCGTGGAGACGCGGCTGGGTACCGCTGATCGCTGCGCCTTGGGCGAATAGTGCCACCCCGACGCGTGCTTGGGGGGGGCGGGCCATGGGTTAGACATACTGGCCCGTATTGTGGCCTCGGACGGACGTACGCGTCGGCTTCGGAACGACCGTGGTTCCTCGCCTCACTGCCGTTCGTCAGCTCGAACGCCGCAACGGCCGGTTCGGGGCCGTTGCGGCCGCAAGCTGGCATCGGCGCAAAGCCATTGAAGGCTTCGTAAAAGGGTTCTTTATCCACAGGAGCCGCACAAGTTCTTGGCGCGGCTACTAACGAATATATTGGGGTTGACGCTCTCCCCAACCACTAGATATTGTTGTCGAACGATAGACGCCTGCACCTGGGGGAGCCTCGCAAGGGCAGGCCAGAGCTGTTCCGTCTGTCACGCCAATGATGGATGTCTTTTTCGAGGGAGCGCCGCCCGATGCACACCGATTCCAGCCAGACCCAGCCGACCCCGACCCCGTCGCCCGCCCAGTCGCACGGTGCCGGAGCCGGTGCCGCCGAGCTTGCGGCCACCGCTCCCGGCGGCATTCGCGTAATTCGTCGCAATGGGAAAGTCACCAATTTCGAACCCGGCAAGATCAACCGCGCCATGACCAAGGCCTTTCTGGCCGTGGAAGGCGGCTCCGCCGCGGCCAGCTCGCGCGTGCGCGAAACCGCCGCCGCGCTGACCGAGCAAGTGGTAGCTGCGGTGACCCGCAACCAGTCCGGCGGCGGCACCATTCACATCGAGGACGTGCAGGACCAGGTGGAGCTGGCGCTGATGCGCGCCGGCGAACACAAGGTAGCGCGCGCCTACGTGCTGTATCGCGAGGAACGCGCCCGCGAGCGCGCCGCCGAAAAGGCCGCCAACCCGGACAGCGCGACTGCGGCCGTGATTCACGTCAAGCGCGACGACGGCGCGCTGGTGCCGCTGGACGACACCCGCATCCGCCGCCTGGTCGGCGAAGCCTGCGAAGACCAGTCCGGCACCAAGCCCGATGAAATTCTGGCGGCCGCGCTGCGCGATCTCTACGACGGCATTCCCGAGCACGAGCTGTCGCAGGCGCTGACCCTGGCGGCACGCGCGCGCATCGAAAAGGAACCGAACTACACCTATGTGTCCGCGCGCCTGCTGCTGGACGCGCTGCGCCACGAGGCCCTGAAGTTCCTGGGCATGGCGGAAACCCGCCCCACGGCCGAGGAGATGAAGGCGCTGTACCCGGCCTATTTCCGCGAGTACATCCACAAGGCTGCCGAGCTGGAACTGGTGGATTCGAAGCTATGCCTGTTCGACCTGGACCGCCTGGGCAAGGCGCTGCTGGGCGACCGTGACGGCAACTTCGACTACCTCGGCATGCAGACGCTGTACGACCGCTACTTCATCCACAGCAACAAGACCCGCATCGAACTGCCGCAGGCCTTCTTCATGCGCGTGGCGATGGGGCTGGCGATGAACGAGATCGACCGCGAAGCGCGCGCCATCGAGTTCTACGAGCTGCTGTCGTCCTTCGACTTCATGAGCAGCACGCCGACGCTGTTCAATTCCGGAACCTTGCGCCCGCAGCTGTCGAGCTGTTATCTGACCCAGGTGCCGGACGATCTGGACGGCATCTTCGGCGCGATCAAGGACAACGCCCTGCTCTCCAAGTTTGCCGGCGGTCTCGGCAACGACTGGACGCCGGTGCGCGGCATGGGCGGCTACATCAAGGGCACCAACGGCAAGTCCAATGGCGTGGTGCCGTTTTTGAAAGTGGCCAACGATACGGCGGTAGCTGTGAATCAGGGAGGAAAACGCAAGGGCGCAGTCTGCGGCTACCTGGAAACCTGGCACCGCGACATCGAGGAATTCCTCGAACTGCGCAAGAACACCGGCGACGACCGCCGCCGCACCCATGACATGAACACCGCCAACTGGGTGCCGGACCTGTTCCTCAAGCGCGTGATGCAGAACGCGCAGTGGACGCTGTTCTCCCCGGAGGAAACCCCGGACCTGCACGACCTCGTCGGCAGCGCCTTCGAAACCCGCTACGAGTGGTACGAGAAGGAAGCGGACGAAGGCCGCATCGGCAACTACCGGCGCATTCCGGCCACGCAGCTGTGGCGCAAGATGCTGTCCATGCTGTTCGAAACCGGGCATCCCTGGATCACCTTCAAGGACCCGTGCAACCTGCGCAGCCCGCAGCAGCACGTGGGCGTGGTGCACAGCTCCAACCTGTGCACGGAAATCACGCTCAACACCAAGGCCAATCAGGAAATCGCGGTCTGCAACCTGGGCTCGGTCAACCTGCCGGCGCACATCACGCCGGACGGCAAGCTCGACAAGGCCAAGCTCGAGAAGACCATCAACACCGCGATGCGCATGCTCGACAACGTCATCGAGTACAACTACTACTCGGTAGCCACGGCACGCAATTCCAACCTGCGCCACCGTCCGGTGGGCCTGGGCGTGATGGGCTTCAACGACGCCCTGTACAAGCTGCGCGTGCCCTACGAGTCCGACGACGCCGTGCGCTTCGCCGACTACTCGATGGAAGCGATCAGCTACTACACGATCAAGGCCTCCAGCGATCTGGCCTTCGAGCGCGGCCGCTATTCCAGCTACGAGGGTTCACTGTGGAGCCAGGGCGTGCTGCCGATCGATTCGGTGGGCATTCTTGCCGAGGCGCGCGGCAACGAATACCTGCAGCAGGACGTGGCGCTGTCCGGCGCCTTCGACTGGGATTCCCTGCGCCAGCAGGTCCGGACCGTGGGCATCCGCAACAGCAACTGCATGGCCATCGCACCGACCGCGACCATCGCCAACATCACCGGCGTGAGCCAGTCGATCGAGCCGACCTACCAGAACCTGTACGTCAAATCGAATCTCTCCGGCGAGTTCACGGTGGTCAACGAATACCTGGTCAACGACCTCAAGGCGCTCGGCCTGTGGGACGAAGTCATGGTGCACGACCTCAAGTACTTCGACGGTTCGGTGCAGCCGATCGACCGCATTCCGGACGAGATCAAGCAGCTTTACAAGTGCGCGTTCGAGATCGATGCCAAGGTGCTGGTCGACGCCGGCAGCCGCCGCCAGAAGTGGATCGACCAGGCGCAGTCGCTGAACCTGTACATGAGCCAACCCAGCGGCAAGAAGCTGGACGAACTGTACAAGCACGCCTGGCTGTCCGGCCTCAAGACCACCTACTACCTGCGCACCATGGGCGCCACCCACGCCGAGAAGACCACCATCACCGACAACCGTCTGAACAAGGTCGGTTCCGGTGCGGAGGGCGGCGTCAGCGCCAGGCCGGCCGTGGCTGCGCCCTCACCGGAACCCGGGCTGAGCGCGGCCACGGACGTGGGCGGCGCCAAGGTCTGCTCGATCCTCGATCCCGAGTGCGAGGCCTGCCAGTAAGAGCATCGCACTCGCGCGAGAAGCTGCCTCCAGAACGCCCGGCACCGCCGGGCGTTCTGTTGTGTGTCGCTGATCGATCCCTGGGTTTGTGCGGACCGAAACCCGAAGGTGCTGCAGGGAACGCAGTCGGACAAGGACAATAGGGGATCAGCAAACTGTCACCGTTACGCGGCCGTTATGCGGCGTGTCGGCCTGCCAAAGGGCGATTGCACGGCAGACGTAGGCTTGGGCGTACGCCCGGTTGCGGAAGCAACCGGAGACATTCCGCTTGACCTTGCTCATGCACAGCTCACGCTCGGCACGATTGTTGGTAAACGCGACATGAGACTCTTTGGCAAACAGCAGGACGGCGCTCTCATGGTCGCTCAGTCGTTCCCACAGCTTGTGGGCATCTGATTTGGCGATTCGGCCGCGCTTGCCGTTCTGCCGTGGGGGAATCGGCGGGAGTTCCTTGTCGCCCCGGGTCAGGATGTTGCGGTAGAGTTTCTGGAGTTTCGCGTATTCGCGGCCGTTGAGCTTTTTCCGTTTGCGCCTGGAGACCACCGCGCAGGTCTGTTGCAGCAGGCGCTTGAGGTTTCTCGCCCAGGCAAGGAACCCGCTCGGGAGCGCTCCACATTCATTCGGGGCTTTCGGTGGCCGGACCCTTTGGGCGACACTGGTCACGTCGGCAAGCACGCACCGTCGACACGATCGGAGCTGTTCAACCATGTGGGTCAACCGAATCGCCGGGGTCGATCATTGCCGGATGGCGATCGACATGAACGATGCACCGCCCGACACTACCTTTGACGAACAGCTCAAGAACCGGGTGGGAGAGGTCGTCTCAAAGCCCTTCCTCCCGCGCGAAATTCATTTTGTCGACGCGCTGCCCGAAACCCGCAGCATGAAGACGATGCGCCGGATCGTGCGCGCGGCCTTCCTGGGTGAGCACCCGGGCGACCCGTCGTCGATCAGCAACCCAGAAACCATCCAGCCCAACGCTGGAACTGAGAAAGGATAAGCCATGATCACCGTCTTCGGAGCCACCGGCACCACCGGCGCCCCCCTTGTCGATACCCTTCTGACAAAGGGCGCCAAGGTGCGCGCTGTCACCAGCGATCCGGCCAAGGTCGCTACTCTCAAGGCCAAGGGATGCGAGGCCGTCACCGCGAATTTCACCGACCCCGCCGCGCTGGAACGTGCTTGCGCCGGGGCGGACAAGATCTATCTGGTCACGCCCGCGCATCTGGACATGCGCCAGTGGAAAGCCAACGCGATCGCGGCGGCAAAGGCCGCAGGCGTTCAATATGTGGTTCTGGCCACCGGGCTTGGTGCGTCGCCCAAGGCGGGGCTGACCTTTGGCAAGTGGCATTCCGAAACCCAGGAATTGCTGAAGGAAAGCGGCCTTGACTGGACCTTCGTCCAGCCGACCTATTTCATGCAGAACCTGCTGTGGCAGGCTGGCAGCATCGCGAAGGACGGGGTGTATTACGACGATCTGGGCGGCCCCGTGGCCTGGATCGACGCCCGTGACATCGCCGAAGTCGCCGCCGAGGCGCTGACCGGCCCGGGCCACCAGGGCAAGGGCTATGGCTTGACCGGCCCCGAGGCTCTTACCGGCGAAGATGTCGCCGCTGTCCTTTCCGAGGTGACCGGACAATCCATCAGATGTGCGCCGCTGTCGGCCGATGACGCCAAGGCGGCCATGATGGCCGGCGGGATGCAGGAAGAGATCGCCGGAGCCATGGTGGAACTGGCCTCCATCGCCCCCAAGGGCTATCTCGCGGGTATCGATACCACGGTCAGCGACGTGCTCGGACGCCCGGCGCGCCGCTTTCGCGATTTCGTCGCCGAGCATCGGGATGCCTTCGTCCAATGAGCTGATGCCTGCACCGCTCTACCTTGAGCTGGCGCCGTCTGCAGTTGCTGCGGCACAGATCGACCATCTTTTCGTGTTCCGCGACACTGGAGCGTTGAGCAATCGCGAAAGCGGACGTTTCGCTACCGATCTGTTCACCCTTTCGGTGACATGCGGCAGTGACACTGATGACGGACCGAATGTATCCCTCGCGCCACCCCGCCCGGACTTCGTGCCGCGCCGATCGTCCTTTTGCGGCATCGTGGCCGGGCTAGGGCTGTCGGCGCAACCGGAACAATTGCCCGGGGCCGAGGCGCTGGCACCGTTGACCCTGGCACTGGGGCGGGTCCGGCAGGGTGATCATGGCCTGCCATCGCTTGTCGCCGCGCTCGATGATCTTGCAAGGGGGCTGAGCTTTGGCGCGCCGCCGCAGACATTCAGCGACCGGACAGAACGTCGTCGGGCGCGGGCCGATACCGGCGTGTCAAGGCGGCGGCTCGCCGCCACCCGGCGTTTTCGCCAGCTGCTTGGAGACCTCGCGCGCTACACCCGGCCGTTGAGCGATCTGGCGCTGGACGCCGGATATTACGATCAGTCGCATATGTCGGCAGCCTGCCGGACCTTCGCCGGCAGACCGCCCGGTGCACTTCGCTCTCAGGCGGCACCGCGCGTTTTTGGCCTTTCGTTACAAGATGCGCGGCTCAAGGACCGGCTAAGGTTGGTCATCATGTGATGAATGTAAGGAGTGAAATCACGCCATGACGCAATTCGAGCCGAAAAACCCTGACTTTGACGCGCGGGTGCGCGACAGTTTCGATCTGCAGAATGTGATGCACACGCTTGGGATCGGCATTGCCGACCTGTCACCCGGCCATATCGTTCTGCAAATGGCGCACAGCGACGCGCTGACCCAGCAGCATGGTTTCCTGCACGCAGGAATCGTGTCCACCGCGCTGGACAGCGCCTGCGGATATGCGGCGTTTTCGCTGATGCCCGCCGAAGCGGCTGTGCTGACGGTGGAGTTCAAGATCAACCTGCTCAACCCCGCCGATGGCGAGCAGTTTCGATTTGTCGCCGACGTGGTGAAACCGGGCAGAACCCTGACCATCTGCGAGGCGCGCGCCTATGCACTGAAGGGCGAGAATGAAAAGCCTGTCGCCACGATGACCGGCACACTGATGGCGTTGGTTGGGCGGACGGGTGTCTCCGGATGACCGCTCGCCTGGGCTGACTTTTACCCATAGGTTTGCTGAACACGGGGAGGGGCACGGCTACGGCTGAAGACGCGGTACATATTGGTGAGGTCGTCGCGTCGCTGCAGGCCGCCCCAGAGGGATTTCGTGCCGGGTTCGTCGTCGCCTTTGCGGCCGAGGAAGCCGCCCAGCGCAGCCACCATGCGCGTGGCCTCATGCAAGCTGGGCTCGGTCTCGGGCGGCTCGGGGCTCTGGCTGTGTTAGGCCACCAGAGCTTTCCACGGGTCCTGTTCGAAATAGACGCTGCACGGCATCTCGGGGACATCGCGACCGAGCTTGGTCAGATGCAAGACACGCAAGGCGACGACCAGGTTCGATGGTCAGGCAGGCTTGAAGCCGGACGGCGCTACCGAGTTGGCGCTCTTCGATCTTGCAGCCGCTTTTGAGCGTGCGGTGATACACCTCGATCTGCCAGCGGGTGGCATACCCGAGGCGCCCGCAGGCCTGCTCGAAGGTCGTGACAGCAACGGCGGTAAGCAGCATCCGTTCCAAGGGCTCGGCGCCTGGCGGGGCGTGGGCGGTGCGTGTCAAGATAGTTGTCGCCTGAATCATGCAACGATTTGAGTGTTGATCGTCGGCGCCGAAGCACGCTGACGCTCTGCAGCAGGTCGCGGGTCTCGTAGCTGCTCTGGAACACGCGTCCGTCCGCACGCGTCTCCTTCGTCAGACGGTTTCCGTCCTCATAGGCGTACTCGCGGCGACGACCGTCGGGCGCGATTTCGGTCGTGCGGCGGCCGTGTTCGTCGTATTCGTACTGTGTGGTGTTGCCGCGGGCATCGGTGACGGCTGTCAGGCGGCCGGCCGCGTCGTAGTCGAAGGCGATCTGGCGGCCCAGGGCATCGTAGGTCCATCGCACCGTTTCACCGGAAGCGTTGGTGAGGCTGAGGCGGTTGCCGTGCGCATCGTAAGTCGCTTGCGTAACCCGGTTCAGCGGGTCGGTGATCGTCACTCTGCTTCCGCCGGCCGGGCTTTCTGGCAAGGAACAAGTCTGACCCCCACGGCATGCATGACCCCCCACGGCTCTGACCCCACGGCTCACGGAGCGCTTGACGGCTCCTGATACTCGCAGACCTCGCGCTCCTTATTCCACCGTCCTCCATCATCGAGGCACGCATCGATCGAGAAATAGTCGCTGGCAACGAAGGCAAACACGATCGCTCCGGCCGTGCCAAATAGCACCACAGCAACGCCCAATCGATGACGAGCGACCGAGGCCCTAAAACGCTGGCTGACACCCAACGCGACCAAGAACAGAAGAGCGAGACTGGCAGCGATAAGCAGCATCGGCCGGCGCCTCAGTAGTTGGGCGGTAGTCCGTTCAGGCGGAACGGACTACAGATTTGTTGGCAACTCGATCCGGTCGGGTTGTTGCCTCCGCCCTGCCGACCTTGATTGTTTGCCTGCCGGTCAGCGTTGCACGCCTGCGGAGAATCGCCCTTGATGTGCTCATCCGTCAGTTCGCGAACCTCGCTCAGGATGCGGGATTCAAACGCGCCGCCAGGCCCACGGCTTGCCGCTTCGCAGTTGGCCTTGCAGTGGAAATACTTGTCGGCACCGATCGTATTGGCTCGGCGCATGTCGAGATAGTTCCGCGCGAAGTCGATGTCCGCCCCGATCGCATCCGGAATGAACTCAATGATGTCCTCACCCGGATACAAGCCAGTTGGATCGGTGAAGCTAACCGGATTCCCGCCGACATAGGCATAGTAATTTGGGCCGCCTTCAAAGCCGATTGGGTCCTCACTCAGAAATCTTCCGATCGTCGGATCGTAGTACCTTGCCCGGTATTCGTACAGCTGGTCCGCGATCTGCGCGCGACCTGTGTACCGGAAGTCGTTCGCGTGTGCTTCCGCCGTTGTGATGCCGTAGGGTGAGTAGCTGAACTCCGCCAACTCACCGCTTTCAGCAACCGCCATCACGCTGTTCTGATGGTTGACGAAGTGCGTCCAGTCTTCATCTCCGCTGGCACCCAGCAGTTCGTCGATCATCGGTCCGTGTTCGTAGGTCCGGATCAGGTTGTTGCCGGCGTCCAGCACGGCAAGCCGTTCGATTCCCGAGTAAACGTAGCGCTCTTCGTTGCCCTGGTCGGTCTGGGTCCGCACGCGGCCGAGCGGGTCGTAGCTGAATTCGAGGATGCGCTCGGGTGCGGTTGCATCCTCTGCCGCATAGACTTCGACTCGGATCAGGCGGTCGAATTCGTCGTATTCGTACTGTGTGGTGTTGCCGCGGGCATCGGTGACGGCTGTCAGGCGGCCGGCCGCGTCGTAGTCGAAGGCGATCTGGCGGCCCAGGGCGTCGGTCATGCCGATCACGCGGTCCAGGGCATCGTAGGTAGGTCCACCGCACCGTTTCGCCGGAAGCGTTGGTGAGGCTGAGGCGGTTGCCGAGCGCATCGTAGGTCGCTTGCATGACCCGGTTCAGCGGGTCGGTGATCGTCGCTCTGCTTCCGCCGACCGGACTTCCCGGCAAGGAACAAGATCTGACCCCCACGGCTCTCGGGTCTCCGGCAAAAATCCTGTCAAGAGGGTTTGGAGGAAAATAACTGGGCACCTGACTACCACATATTGTGGCATTCTCAACCGCGTTATGAGAAACGGGGGCCTACGCTATGCGCCAGATCGAGCAGAGTTGGACGAGGCTCATGGCCATTTCCGAGGATGACAAGGTGTTCTTCGCCCGGCTGGGCGGGCGCATCGCTGCGATGCGCAAGGCCGTGGGCATCACCCAGGTGCAGATGGCCGAGGTGCTCGGCGTCTCGCAGCAGACCGTCAACGCCTACGAAATGGGCAGCCGGCGCGTGCCGGTGTCGGCGCTGCCGACGATCGCCAAGGCGCTGGCGGTATCCATCGAGGAGCTGATCGGCGAGACGCAGAAGCCCGGCAAGCGCGGGCCGACGCCCAAGCTACAGCAGCAGATCGAGCGCATCACGCAGCTACCGAAGACCCAGCAGAAATTCGTGATGCAGATGTTGGAGACGGTGCTGGCGCAAGCCAGCCGCTAAGGAGGAAAAGCCCATGCGCGCGCCGCAGCACATTCAGCAGATGGTGAAGAAGCTCCAGCAGTTGCCGCCAGCCAGGGTCGCGGAGGTCGAGGATTTCATCGACTTCCTGTCCAGCCGCGACGGCGACCGGCCGCTCGTCAAAGCGGCGCAGGCCGTCAGCCAAGCCGGTCTGTCCGCGGTCTGGGACAATTCCGACGATGCCGACTACGACCGGCTCTAGCTTCGGCGACGTCGTGCTGGTCGCGTTTCCCTTTACCGACCAGTCCGGCACCAAGCAGCGGCCCGCCGTCGTCGTCAGCAGCAGCGCCTATCAGCGCCAGCGACCCGATCTGATCCTGCTCGCCATCACCAGCCAGGTCCGGCCGCGCCTGGGCTTCGGCGAGGCGCTGGTGCAGGACTGGCAGGGCGCGGGTCTCATCAAACCATCCGTGCTCAAGCCGATCGTGTTTACCGCTGAGAAGTCCATCGTGCGCAAGACGCTCGGCAGGCTTACGGCGCAAGATCAGCAGGCGCTGAGCAAGGTGCTTGGGACGATCATCGGGTGATCAAGACTTCGGGGTCAGACTTCGGGGTCAGGTCTTGTTCCTTGGCAGATTTCCTTGGCTTCGCTACGTTCCTCCGCATGGCCCGCCCTCTACGCATCGAATTCCCCGGCGCGATCCATCATGTGATGGCGCGCGGCAATGCCCGTCAAGCAATCTTCCTCAATGACGAAGATCGCGACGCCTACGAGAGCGGACACCGACAACTTCCGCAGATCGGTGCGAACTTCGGTTTGCACTACTCGACCTGCGTCAAGGCGCAAGACCTGACCCCGACCTTTCGCTACTCGACCTGCGTCAAGGCGCAAGACCTGACCCCGACCTTTCGACCTTGCTCTGACCCCGACCTTGCTAGAACCCGTGTCTTCCCGTAACGAGGCGCGTGCGCATGAACAAGACACGCATCGTTGCACGGATGCTGCTCGCACTGGCTCTGGTGCCAGCAGCATGCGCCGCTCACGATTGGCAGGAGGCGAAGTTTTCCGGCGAGACTCTTTGCTTGCGGCCCGACCTCGATTGGAAGGAGTCACGCATCGACGAGATCGTCGGCTCCTACCTTCGGGACGTATACACGAGCTATTCCTTTAGCTCCTCAACGGGAACGTCACAGGCCTTAGAGATTTCTGTGATGCCTGCGAGGCAAAGCGATGCTGCGCCTGTGGCGACGGACTCGAAGGCCGAGGTGGACGCTACTTTGGGCCTCATGGTCCAGCGCGCTGCAAATGGCGATGAGGTCTTTAGAGCGCCAGGGGCGCGGGGGGGATTTGAGGCACTCTGCCCGAATACTCGCTACCGCATTTGCTATCGCAGGTTTCAGACGGACCTGATCGCCGGCAACTACATTTTCCCGCGCGACACCCTGAAGGACTGGCGTGAATGGGAACGTGGCTTGGCAGCATTTCTCAACGAGCGACCGGTGCGTCGCTGCCAGAATGTGGGGCACTGAGCGACCGCCGGCCTACTTCCCGCCCGCGATCCTCTCCACCGTCTGGGTCAGACTTCGGGGTCAGGTCTTGTTCCTCGACGAAGATCGCGACGCCTACGAAAGCGGACACCGGCAACTTCCGCAGATCGGCGCGCACTTCGGTTTGCACTACTCGACTACTCGACGGTAAGCCGGATCGCACGAGGTGTGGATCGGCGGGCCGCGTCAAGGCGCAAGACCTGACCCTCACCTCGCTGACCCTCACCTCGTGTGACCCTCACCTCGTGTGACCCTCACCTCGTGACCCTCACC
>NZ_JAVRIC010000031.1 GCF_031846245.1 Banduia mediterranea
ACGAGGCACAACTTCGATCCGGCATCCATGCGACGCCAATTGCGGGAAAAAACACGCCGCGCGTAATGACGGACGGCGTGTCGATGCGACCACGATGCGGAACTACGGCATCCAGTATTCATCCTTGGTGAGCTTGCCGTCGCCGTTGGCATCACGTGTTTCGAAGCGATTGTAGAGCTGCGAACTTGCCGACAATTCCGACTTTTCGATGGCGCCGTCGCCGTTCTTGTCGAGCGTAGACGTCGAGGTGTTCGCGAAATTCGCGTTCGATTCCGGCGGCCCCATCGTGCCGTACTTTTCCTGTGCGAAAGCGGGGATGGTGGCGACGGTGAACGCCGAGACCAGCAGCATTTTGCGGATATCCATATCGTGAGTCTCCCGATCGTGAGCAAATAAAAAAAGGCACGCCCGGCGAAATCCCTGCGGATTAGCCGATACGTGCCTTCATTGGCTTGGCTTTACGACGCTACGGCGCGTCGCAATCGGTGGAGCGAGCAAATTTCAAGCCAGCAAAAAGTGCGGGCAAATTACCTGCTTGATGGGCTTCCGGGCGGTTTCCGACGGCTTGGGCGCGTCAACGGTCTATTTCGGTGCCGGTACGCCCACTGGCTGTGCATTGCCGGTTCGCCGGAGCGAGCATCAGGCGGCCTTGCGCGACGCGCCTTTGAAGCAAGGAGCCCAATGGTCACACGTCCGGCCGCTGCATGCAGCGCCCGCAGGGTTTCGGCAAACGGCAGCGCGATGCCGTTGCGCCGCGCCGCCTCCACCACCCATTCGTGCTGCTGCGTCTGCGTTGTTGTATCGGCTGGAGGCAGATCCAGGTTCCGCTGGAAGCTGACGAACAGCGATTCGGCGGACAGACCCGAGGCCCGCGCCAAGTGCTCGACTTCACGCACGGTCTCGATTGCGCAGGCACGGACGAACTGTGCGGTGATCTTCGCCAGCATCGCCTGTTCGGGCGCCGTGCCGAGATAGTGGACGCGCGTTGCCAGAACCTCGAGCGCGGCTTCGGCGCCCCGCAGATCGGCGCGACTGCCCGCGGCGAAGATCTCGAGTAAACCTTCGGCGGCCATCGGCGGACTGGCGATCAGGCTCGCCGCGACATAGCGCAGGCCAACATCGCTTCGACGGCGCTATGCGACGCATCCCACACCCATACCGCATGGCCAGCCTGTAGCAGGCGCCGCGCGATGGCGGCACCCATATCGTCGAGCCCGATCAATCCGACATTCATTTCGACATTCCCTGATGAAGTGTGACGGTCAGCCGTTGAGCAATTGCATCATCGTGGCCTGATAGCGATCGCCGGCCGCTGCACCTGGTGGAAAGATCGCATCGAGTTCGGCGATTTTCGTTTCGGGCAGGTCCAGATCGACAGCCCCGGCGTTCTCGTCGAGATAGTGCCGACGCTTGGTGCCAGGAATTGGCACCAGACTTTCGTCGCGTGCCAAGACCCAGGCCAGCGCTACCTGCGAGGCCGTGGCACCGAGCTCTTCGGCGACGCGCTGCACCGCCGCGACCAGTTCCAGATTGCGGGCGAAGTTCTCGCCCTGGAAACGCGGGCTGTGCTTGCGGTAGTCGTCGTCGCCGAAATCCTCGGGTGAACCATAGGCGCCACTGAGAAAACCACGACCCAGAGGGCTATAGGGCACGAAGCCGATACCGAGTTCGCGGCAGGTTTCGAACACACCGTTGCCTTCGGGATCGCGCGTCCACAGCGAATATTCACTCTGTACGGCGGTGATCGGGTGAACGGCGTGCGCGCGCCGGATCGTGGTGGCTGAGGCCTCGGACAGACCGAGGTAGCGCAGCTTGCCCTGCCGCACCAGCTCGGCCATTGCACCCACCGTGTCCTCGATCGGCACATCAGCGTCGACACGATGCTGGTAGTACAGGTCGATATGGTCCGCGCCCAGACGCCGCAGACTGGCGTGTGCGCTGGCAGTCACGTAGTCCGGGTGGCCGTTGATGCCACGCGCCTGCGGATTTTCCGGCTCGCGCACGATGCCGAACTTGGTGGCCAGGAACACAGAATCGCGACGGCCGGCGATGGCGCGTCCGACCAGTTCCTCGTTGAGATGCGGGCCGTAGGCGTCCGCGGTGTCTAGGAAGTTGATGCCGATATCCAATGCATGCCGGAGCGTCGCCATCGATTCGACGTCGTCGCGGCCGGAGTAGAAATCGCTCATCCCCATGCAGCCAAGGCCGATGGCGGAAACGACAGGACCATTCGGCCCAAGGGTACGAAATTTCATGGCTTGCTCCTTACGGTGCGGGGCTGACTGAATGCCGGGTTTGGATCACTTGGGCGCCAATCGGCCGAGGCGTCGCGGCGTGTGCGAGGACTCGCGTCGAGCTTTTCGGTCTGGCTTCGCTCACCGGGCCCGACGTCACTGTGAAAAGCGCGTGCCAGACCGGTGCGGATCCGAAGCGCGTGGCGCATTGACCGAGGGTCAGTGCGGGCGGTGAACCCGAAATATAAACTTAACGTCAACTGGAGATTATGGGCTGGCGGCGATCGCGTCAAGTGCCGGTTCAGCGCTGTGCGAGAAATTCGCGAATGCGTTCGATGTTGCCGACGATCTGCTGACGCGTTTCCTTCAACGAGTGGATGCGGGCGTCGGCTTCGGCGAGATGGGTTTCGAGAATGTCGAGTACGCGACGCTTGCCGCTGACGACGGCCTTCGGGTCGGAGACGAAGTAGTACGCGGCGACCTCGGCAATCTCGTCCAGCGACAGGCCCAAGCCTTTGAGCGCAGCGATCTTGTCGAGACGCTTGAGGGCGGAATCGTCGTAGTAACGGTATGCGGCGCCGCGGCGCGGCATGGGTTCAAGCAGACCCAGTTGTTCGTAGTAACGGATCGTGCGCTGGCTGAGGCCACTTCGCTCCGCCAGTTCGCCGATGCGCATGCGTGTGTTCATGCAAGCAAGGATAGCTCGCGGCACGGTCTGGCGTCGCTTTCGCACGCGTTTCGAACCCGGGGTTTTCCCGAGGATGTCCTGCGACCACTGCCATACTGATCAACCGCTTACGGACTTGGACCCGATGCGGGTGGGCATTTTCTCCGTGACCCAGGGTATTCCCTAGCTTGCGCACGGGCCACGCTGCGATCCGCAATACGGAGCATGTGCTGGGCGCCGGTGTCGGCGTGCCATTGCCCTTCCAATAATCAAGTAATCAAGCGGAGTCAAAAATGACAGGGATCTCATCGCACGCGGGACGCGTGTTCGGTGTCATGTTTCTCGTAGTTCTGGGTTGGTGTCTGATGCCGGCGGCGCATGCTGCGGCGGATGGTCCGCAGCAACGCATCATCGTCAAGTTCAACAGCAAATTGAGACTGGAGCCTGACAATGAACGAGCCGTTCCAGCCGCGCTGACGCTGGCTGCGGCCAACTACGGGGTGAGTTTGCGGCCGCTGCGCGAGATCGCGACCGGCGCTCAGGTGCTGGCGCTGATCGGCCAGCGAGTCGACGACCAGGCGATGGCCCGCCTGGCCGCCGCGCTGGCGCGCCTGCCGGGCGTGGCCTACGCCGAGCAGGACCGTCTGATGCATCCGCTGATGACGCCCAATGATTCGCGTTATTCCGAGCAATGGAGTCTCTATGGCGCCTCCGGCGGAGGCATGAACGTGGAGCCGGCCTGGGACACCACGGCCGGCTCCGGGGTGGTGGTGGCGGTGATCGACACCGGCTACCGCCCGCACGCTGACCTGGCCGCCAATATCGTTGGCGGCTACGATTTCATCAGTGACACCTCGGTTTCAAATGACGGTGACGGCCGCGATTCGGATGCCAAGGATCCTGGTGACTGGACCACAGCCGGCGAGTGCGGCGCCGGCAGCGGCGCCTATGACAGCAGTTGGCACGGCACGCACGTATCCGGGACGATCGCCGCGGTCACCAACAACAGTACCGGCGTCGCCGGTATCGCCTACCAAGCCAAGGTGTTGCCGCTACGCGTGCTCGGCACCTGCGGTGGCTATACCTCGGATATCGCCGACGCCATCATCTGGGCCTCGGGCGGCAGCGTTTCAGGCGTGCCGTCCAACGCTTACCCCGCGCAGGTCATCAACATGTCGCTCGGCGGCGGCGGCTCCTGCGGTTCCACCACGCAGTCGGCGATCAACACGGCGCGTGCCAATGGCACCACCGTGATCGTGGCGGCCGGCAATGAGAACACCAATGCCAGCAACAGCAGCCCCGCCAATTGCAGCGGCGTGGTCGCTGTGGCGGCGGTCGGCCCGAGCGGTGGGCGCGCGTATTATTCCAATTACGGCAGCATCGTCGACATCGCCGCCCCTGGGGGCGATATGAGTTCCAGCAGCGCCGACGGCATTCTGTCGACGCTCAATAGCGGCACCACCACACCGGGCAGCGATGCCTACGCCTACTATCAGGGCACCTCGATGGCGACGCCGCATGTCGCCGGTCTGGCCGCGCTGCTCTACGCGGTGGACCCGACGATCACGCCGACCGAGGTCGAGTCGACGCTGAGCTCCACGGCACGCGCCTTTCCGGCCACCTGCTCAAGCTGCGGCGTCGGCATCATCGACGCGGCGGCGGCAGTCGCGGCAGCTTCGGGCGGCGGTGGCGGCGAGGATCCGCCACCGACCGGCAGCGAACTGGAGAACGGCGTACCGGTGAGCGGGCTGGCCGGCGCCAGCGGCGAGACCCAGACGTTCACGATCGATATCCCGTCCGGCGCCAGCAATTTGGTGGTCGCGATCAGCGGCGGCAGCGGCGATGCCGATCTCTACGTCCGCTATGGTTCGGCGCCGACCAGCTCCAGCTACGATTGCCGGCCCTATCTGAACGGCAACAACGAAAGCTGCAGCTTCGGCAGCCCCGCCGCCGGGACGTGGTATGCCTCGGTCGTCGGCTACAGCAGCTACTCCGGCCTGAACTTGGAGGCCAGCTGGACGCTTGGTGGCGGCGGTGGCGGCAGCGGCGCCTGCGACGCCGGTTATACCGAATACAGCGGCAGCCTCTCCGGTAGCGGCAGTTCGGCCTATGCGCCGGACACTTCCGGTGTTTATGCCGCCAGCGGCACGTTCCTGGCTGCGCTGTCAGGCCCGTCCTCGGCCGATTTCGACCTCTACCTGCAGCAGAAGCGCAGCAACGGTTCCTGGCGCAACGTGGCAAGTTCGCTGGGCTACACCTCCAGCGAGGCGATCGACACCAGTCAGTCCTCGGGAACCTATCGCTGGCGTGTCTATAGTTACAGCGGCTCGGGTAGCTACACCCTGTGCGCATCCATGCCCTGAGCCGGACACGAGCCTGGGCCTAGCGGCCCACGGCCAATGCAAGCGACAACAAGGGCCGGCTTCATGCCGGCCCTTGTTGTTCTCGTCAGGGGCGATGAGCGTCGCATCCGACGTCGACAGCGTCATTCCGGGCAGGCCGCTGGCTCGATCCGGAATTCACGCGGCCTGCGGTGGCCGTACATGGATTCCGGATTCCCGCTGCGCGGGTTCCGGTCTAGACGTGGTGGCTTCCGTCAGCCCCGGGTCAGTCCGTCGCCGGGTTTGGAACGCCGCTCAGGGTTCCCGGAACATGGCGTGGACCGTGTCCATGCGCGAGCCCTGGTCCGCCGTGAACGTGTCCATGCAGGCGTCGTCGACGTAATCCATGAAATTGGTGACTGGATCGTCGCCCGGGTAGGCCAGGCAGGAATTGCGGCCGATCGGGCAGCCATAGGCCGGCGAGCGTTCGGCCGGCGTATCGCCGACGCGGTCGTTTGGCACGGCGCAGCCACCCTGGAAGGTGTGGTAGAGCCCAATCCAGTGACCGATCTCGTGCGTGCCGGTGTCGCCCAGATCGTAGGGGACGGCGCTGCCGCCCGGCAGCGAGGAATACAGCACGACAACCCCATCCATTTCCGGTGATGAGCTGTAGTTCCAGGGGAAGGTGGCCCAGCCGAGCAGGCCCCCACCGGGATTGGCGGTATAGAGATTGAGCGCGTCCGGTCCGCCGGCGTGCAAGGCGCTCTTGGCGGCGGCTTCGGCCGAACTGCCGGGTGACATGCCGTACCAGACGACATTGGTGGTGCGGTCAACGGCCGCCAGCGTGAACACGAACGGGGTGCCGGCGTAGGCGTCGTTGAGCACCGAGATCTGCGTGTCGATCATCGATTGCGGCACATTGCCCTGCGCGAGCGTGCTGCCGCTGTTGATGACGTGCACGTAAACCGGCACCGTGACCGAGCCGGGGACACGCATGCCGACCTGGCTGCGCGCGCCGCGTTTGGCCAGGAATTTGTCGATCCGGCTGTCGATCACGGAAATTTCAGCCTCGCTGGGCATCAGCGTGGAACAGCGCTTGCTCAGAAACTGCTGGCTGTCGCTGGCGGCGACGGCCGGCAATACAGTCAGCGCGAGCATCATGCCCGCGCAGGCGGCACGCGTCTTCATTCTTGCTCCCCATTCGGACGGGCGTCGTGCCCGAAGGCCGATATCGCACGCAAACTTCGGGCCGCGAGCCCCGTGCCGGGAGGCTTATTTGAAGTAGGTTTCCAACAGCTGGCTCACGTCCTGGTAGTCCGCTTCAAGGCGTTGTCGCTGTCGGCCCGCCAGCTCCTGGCCGGCTGGATCGGCGGCACGCGTTTCCAGTGCCGCAAGAATATGGCGGGACTGGTTCAGCACGTCCGCCATCGCGATCAGGTAGAGCACTTCGAACGGGGTGCCACTGCGCCTCAGCAGATCCTTGCTGATCGCCTTGGCCGTCAGTTCGCGGCGCTGCTGTTCGACTTCAGGCAGCCCGGCGTGTTCCAGGTCGATCTGCGGGTGTGACGCGGCGTATTGATCCAGTTCTTCCAGCATGGTGCCGGCGTCGTTGCCGACACGTGTCAGCAACTCGTCCAGCGGGTCGGACTCGAACTTGACGTAGCTCAGCAGCGGCAGGCGCTTGGCCAGGGTCAGGGTTTCATGGAGCAGGGCATAGCCTTGCGAGCGTTCGCGTTCGGCGTCGCTCGCGGCCGCCGGATCGGCCGCTCCCACCGGTCCCGCCATTGCAAGCAACAATAGTAGTGTCGCTGACATGCCGCGTCTCGCGATCGCATTCATCTCGCACCGTCCTTATGTTTCGACGAAATTCCTCTACGGAGTCTCGGCCGGGGCGGGTTGCCCGGCGATGAACCGGCACCGAATCAACCCCGGCGCAGCCCTGTTTCGGTGCCGGTGATCCAGGCAGGCACCGGCACGCCGCCGCGCGCGGTGCTGGTGGCGAGCGCCGTTGCCATGGCCTCCGGTGCCCATGGCGTCGACAGCGAGGACGCGAGTTCCGTCGCCATGGCTGGCGTGATTCCGCCATAGATCAGGCTCAGATGGGGTTTGAATGCTGGATTGGGTACACCGAAGCGGGCTGCGGCCAGACGCCGCGCCTCGCACAGGGCGGGCGTGTCGACCACGTCCAGCACCAGGGTGCGGAAGTACTCGTCATAGCCGTGAAGCCCCGTGGGTTCCAGCAACAGCGGCGGCAAGCGCGGGGCGAGTTCGCGCGTACCGATCTCGGCGTCGGCCTCGTCGATCGGGCCGATGCCGCCCAGCAGCGTCAGATGCGCACGAAACCGGGGCGTACCAAAGCGGGCGCACAGTGTATCGATGCGGGATTGCAGCCAGGCAGCCAATGCGGTGTCTGGAAACAGCCACAGCGAGCCTTCGAACATCAGGGCGGGTCGCCGGACTCGCTGGTCTCGACGGGCGCCGCTGCATCGCCAGCCGATTCCGGCCCGTCGCCCAGCAGATGCTGCTGCAGGAACAATACGACGGCGTTCTGATAAAGGTCCCGGTTCGATTTTTTCTTGAAGCCGTGGCCTTCGTCGCGGGCCAGCAGGGTCCACACCTTGCCGCCATTACCGCGGATGGTTTCGGCCATCTGCTCGGCTTCGGACCGGGGCACCCGCGGGTCGTTGGCACCTTGCGCGATGAACAGTGGCTTGGTGATGTTGCCGGCATTCTCGGTCGGCGAGATTTTCTGCAGAAATTCGCGCATGGCCGGGTCGGACTCGTCGCCATATTCGGCACGGCGCAGGTCGCGGCGGTAGTCCTTGGTATTTTCAAGGAAGGTCACGAAGTTGCTGATGCCGACGATGTCGATTCCGGCGCGCAGACGGTCGTTGTAGTGCGTCATGCCCGCCAGCACCATGTAGCCGCCGTAGGAACCACCGATCAGCGCCACGCGCTGGGCGTCGAGCTGCGGTTGGGTCTCGATCCAGTCGAGCAGGGCGCCGATGTCCTTGACCGAGTCCTCGCGTTTCCTGCCGTTGTCGAGCGCGAGGTAGTTCTTGCCGTAGCCGGCCGAACCGCGCACGTTCGGTACCAGCACGGCGATGCCGAGTTCGCGCAGGTAGAACTGGATCATCGGGTTGTAGCTCGGCAGTGCCTGGGATTCGGGGCCGCCGTGAATGCTGATCAGTACCGGATGCGGGCCCGGAGTCTTCGGCGCGTAGTAAAACGCCGGGATGCTGCGGGTACGGCCGTCGAGCTTGTCGAACGTGGGATAGCGCACCAGGGTCGGCAGGATGAATTCGCCAGCATCGAGTCCGCCGGTCTCGGAGCGGGTCCAGCGGCTCAGGCGGCTTTGTCCGACCTCGAAGGAATAGACGTCGCTGGGGGTACGGGCATTGTTGAGCAGGAAGCCCAGCGAGTTTCCGTCGGGGCTGAACTCGAGATTGCGCACCAGGCCCAGCGGCAGATCCGGAACCGGCACCATGCCGTTGACGCGCAGGTCCTGCAGATAAAGATCATCACTGCCGTCGGCATTGACCGTGAAGGCGAGGTAGCGGCCGTCGTCGGACAGTGCGAACTCCTCGATATCCCAGGGAATCGCGGCACTGATCGGCGTGGTCTCTCCGGTTTCGAGATCATCGTAGCGCAGCGTCAGGAATTCGCTGCCTTCGTCGCTGCTGTAGTAGATGCCCTTGCCATCACGCGAAAAGCGGGCATTGCCGTAGGCGACCGGCATTTCGCTCGGGCGAAACGGCGTGCGCTCGCCGGTCACGGTGTCGGCGATCCAGACTTCGCTGTCGCTGATCGAACGATAGCGCATCACCAGCAATTGCCGATCGTCCGGCGACCAGTCCAAGGCATACCAGGCACCCTGGTCCTCGACCAGCGGCGTGCTTTTCGGTGCGCCGAGCGCACTGAAATGGATGTCGGTATCGCTGCCATTGCGCTGCGTGGTGGAGTACGCGTAACGATCGCCGGCATTCGACCAGAGACCGCCGCTGTTGCGAGACTGACCGTCGGTGAGCAGGCGTGTGTCGCCGCTGCCAAGCTCGTACCAGTAGAGCTGGTAGGACTCACCGCCGCCGACGTCCTTGCTGAAGATGAAGCCCTTGCCCTTGGGCGCGATGCTGACGCCCCCGACCGGCTCGGCATAGAAGGTGAGCTGTTCGCGTGCCGCCATCGGCCGCTGCACGTGGTGCACCTGGGTGGTTTCACCGAAACGCGTGCTGATCAGGATGCTGCCATCGGCGAGCCAGCCCTGAAACGAAGCGGAGCGCGACTGCTGGTAGCGGTTGGTCTGCTCGGCCAGAGTCTCGGGAATCGGCGGGACGTCTTCGAGCACCACGCTGCCGATTTCGACGCGATGGACCTCGGCCTGGATCGGGGCGGACAGGGCAAGCAGGGCGGTGCCGACCATGGTGGCGAGTTTCATCGGTGCGTGGTGTCCGGATTGAAAAGGGCTGGCACAAGAATGCGCAGCTGATTGTGGGCTGGCAAACCGCCGCCTTGCTGGCGGGAAGGCTCAGCTCTTGACGCGCATCAGCAGGCTCTCGAACTCATGCACGTTGAGCGTCTGCACGGTAGCCTGGACCTTCTTCGGGTCGTCGATCGGTCCCACACGCACGCGATACCAGGTGTCGCGGTTGTCGATCGTCACCGATTCCACGCGGGATTCGATCCCCAGCAGAGCCAGTTTGGCCTTTTGCGATTCGGCCTCGCCCGATGAGCGGAACGCGCCGACCTGGATCACGTACTGCCCGGGCGGCACCACGGGGACCGCGCCGGGCTTTCCGCCGACGGTCTTGTCGGTGGCTTCGGGAACGACCACCTCATAGCTCGGCAGCAATTCGTAGAACGAAAAGCGCGGCTTTTCCTTGGGGGGCAGGGGCGGCGATTGGCTGCGCGCCGTGCTGGCCGGCGCCGCGGCCCTGGCTTCGGTGCGGATCACCGGCGGAGCCGCTGGTTCACCGGTCGGGCGGCCGATGTAGACGATCGCGGCCACCACCAGCCCGATCGACAGACCGACGACCATCCATAGCCAACCGGGCAATCCCTGCTTGCCCCGCGCGTGGCTGCGTTTGGCGGGGCGCTTCTGGTTGCGGTTTCTCGGAGCGTAGTCGCGCGGCACTACATTTTCTCCGGCGCGGCCACGCCGATCAGGCCCAGGCCATTGCGCAGCACCTGGCCGGTGGCGTCCACCAGCGCCAGCCGCGCATCACGCAGATCGGCGTCGTCGACCAGAAATGCGTGTGCGTTGTAATAGCTGTGCAGGGCGTCGGCGGTATCCCGCAGATAGTGCGTGAGCGTGTGCGGCGCCGAATTGAGCGCGCAGTTGTTCACCACCTCGGGGTAGCGCGCGAGCGCTGCCAGCAGGGCTTTTTCGTGCGTTTCCGTGAGCCGTTCGAGCTTGCCCAGGGCCTGCTCGCGGTTCCATTCGATGCCGCGTTCGGCGGCCTGGCGGAACACCGAACGAATCCGCGCGTGCGCGTACTGCACGTAGTAGACCGGGTTGTCGTTGCTCTGCGAACGGGCCAGCTCCAGATCGAATTCCAGATGCTGTTCGTTGGAGCGCATCAGGTAGAAGAAGCGCGTGGCGTCCACGCCGACTTCGCGGATCAGTTCCTCGAAGGTGACGAAGTTGCCGCTGCGCTTGCCCATGCGCCCGGACGACAGCGTGACGAACTGGATCAGCTGCACATTGAGCGCATCGTCACGTCCGGTCAGCGCCTTGATCGCGGCGCGCACGCGCGCGATGTAGCCGTGATGATCGGCACCCCATACGTCCAGCAGGGTCTTGTGGCCGCGCGCCAGCTTGTCGACGTGGTAGGCGAGGTCGTTGGCGAAATAGGTCGCGGCGCCGTCGGCCTTGATCAACACGCGATCCTTTTCATCGCCAAATTTCTCGGTGGCGAACCACAGCGCGCCGTCCTGCTCGTAGACGTGGCCGGAATCGCGCAGCGAGTCCAGTGCCTTCGCCGCGGCGCCGGACTCGACCAGCATCCGCTCCGAATACCAGCGGTCGTAGCGCACACCGAAGCGGTCCAGGGTCTGGTGGATATGGGCGAGCTGGTCGCGGATCGCATAGTCGCGCAGCTCGGCATAGGCGGATTCGCCCAGCGTCGCCTTGGCCTTGCGGATCCAGGCGTCGAGATGCCGTTCGGCCTGGGCCTTGTCGCTGGCGTCGTCCGGCGGCAGGTCGGACACGTCCAGTGCGGCCGGCAGCCACTGCTCGTTGCCGGTGGCGAGCAGGCGTTCGGCGACCTGTTCGACGTAGTCGGCCGGGTAGCCGCGCGACGGGATCGCCAGCGGCGCCGGCAGCCGGCCGCTGCAATTGAGCGTGCGTACCCACACCGACACGGCCAGCACATCGACCTGGCGGCCGGCGTCATTGATGTAGTACTCGCGCTGCACGGTCCAGCCGGCGGCGGCGAGGATATTGGCCAGTGCGTCGCCGTAGGCGGCCTGGCGGCCGTGACCGACATGCATCGGCCCGGTCGGGTTGGCCGAGACGAACTCCACGAGGATGCTGCCGCGCGTGCCGGAGCGGTCATGGCCGTAGTCCTCGCCCTGCGCAAAGATCGTCGGGACGATCTGCTGCTGCGCCGCAGCCGTCACGAACACGTTGATGAAGCCCGGGCCGGCGATCTCGATGCGGTCCACCAGTGCGGAATCCGGCAGCTTCTCGACCAGCGCCTGGGCGAGCTTGCGCGGTGGCATGCGCAGCGGCTTGGCCATGATCATCGCCAGATTGCAGGCGAAGTCGCCGAACTTCGGATCCTTGGCCTCGTCGATCTGGACGGTTTCGGGCGGCGGGGTGTCCACGCCGAGGTCCGCGATCAGGCTTTCGATCGCCTGCCGGAACAGGGCTTGCAGTTGTTGTTTCATCGGAACGGGAGAGCGGGCGGGTCACGCCCGGGAAAGCTGGGCGCGAAGTTTACCCGTGCGCCGTAACGGCCGCGAGCCGAGGTTCAATACAGGTCCACCGGATCGACATCGATCGACCAGCGCACCTTGCGTGCGGATGGCAGATCGCCCAGGCCGGGCACCCAGGCCGACAACGCGCGCTGCAAGGGGGCACGCTTTTCGGCCTGCAGCAGCAGCTGGGCGCGCCAGCGGCCGGCGCGCCGTTCCATCGGCGCGGCCACTGGCCCCAGTGCGGCGACGCCCCGGCGTGCGCCCGCCTGAGCCTTGAGGCCGGCTTTGGCATCGTGCAGGAATCGCATCGCGGCGGCCGCGTCCAGCGACTCGGCCCGCAACAGCGCCAGATGCGAAGCCGGCGGCAGACCGCTGCCGACCCGTTCGGCCAGCAGTTCGTCGGCGAATGCGCCGTAGCCGTGCTCGACCAGGGTGCGCAGCTTGGGATGCTGCGGCTCATGCGTCTGCAGCAAGACCTCACCGGCTTCGGTGCCGCGTCCGGCGCGGCCCGCGACCTGCACCACCAACTGGCCCATGCGTTCCAGCGCACGAAAGTCCACGCCGAACAGGGCCTGATCCACGCTGACGATGCCGACCATGCTCAGGCCGGCGAAATCGTGCCCCTTGGCCAGCATCTGGGTGCCGACCAGAATGTGGATGTCGCCGCTGGCGACGTCGCGCAGCAGGCGTTCCAGCTCTCCGGCGCGACGCACGCGGTCTGAATCGAAGCGTTCCACGCGATGGTTCGGGAATCGTTCGCGCAGCGCGTCTTCGACGCGTTCGGTGCCCTGGCCGACCGGCGCCAGCGCATGCGCCTGGCACTTGCCGCACTGTTGCGGCACCACGGTTTCGTAGCCGCAGTGGTGGCAGATCAGCCGGGAACGCGAGCGGTGCAGCGTCATGCGCGCATCGCAGCGCTTGCACGGTGCGACCCAGCCGCATTCCCGGCACAGCAGTGCCGGCGCGAAACCGCGCCGGTTGATGAACAGCAGCACCTGCCCGCCGGCGGATAGATGCTTTTCGGTGGTGGCCAGCAGGCTCGACGTCAGGCCATGGCTCATCGCCTGACCACGCGCGTCCACCAGATCGATGCGCGGCGGCGCGGTCCGATGCACGCGCTGTGGCAGGCGCAGATGCCGGTAGCGCCCGGCGCGGCCGTTGGCCAGGGTTTCCAGCGACGGCGTGGCGCTGCCGAGGATCACCGGGGCCTTCCACTGTTGCGCGCGAAATACCGCAGTGTCCCGCGCCGAGTAGCGGAAGCCTTCCTGTTGTTTGTACGAAGCGTCATGTTCCTCGTCCACCACCACGATGCCGAGTTGCCTGAACGGGACGAACACTGCGGAGCGCGTACCGATGACGATATCGGCGCGGCCGTCGCGCGCTGCCAGCCAGGACTGTGCGCGCTGCGATTCGCTCATGCCGGAATGAAACGGGGCGACCCGTCCCGGAAAGCGCGCCTCAAAGCGGCTCACCAGTTGCGGCGTGAGCCCGATTTCGGGCGCCAGAATCAGCGCCTGTTGGCTCCGGCTCAGGGCGTCCGCCGCGACTTGCAGATAGATTTCGGTCTTGCCGCTGCCGGTGACGCCTTCGAGCAGGCTGACCGTGAACCCCCGCGCCGCGCGCAGTTCGCGCAGCACATCGCATTGCGCAGCGCTGGGTTGCGGCGCGTCGGCGGCGATGCCGGACGCGGCCGGTGGTGCATGACAGTCTTCGATCCAGCCCTTGTCGCGGGCCTTGCGCAGTGTGCCGCTGTCCAGGGCATCGTCAGGGCGTGGCCCCTGCGCCAGTTCGTCGAGCAGGCCGAGCAAACGATGGGCGCGCGACGGTGGTTTGGCCGTGGTGCCGGCTACACTGAGACGAACCCAGACGGGGCTCGAATCCCGAGCCGCGTTGCCGCGGCGCAAGGGGCCGGGTAGCGCAGCCTCGATCACGCGGCCCAGTGGATACTGATAGTACTGCGCGGCCCAGCGCAGCAGTTCGAGCAGGTCCGCAGACAGTAGTGGTGTCTCGTCCAGCAGCGCCAGTGGCGGACGGTATTTGAAGTCACCCGGAGAACTGCTGCGCGGTGGCTCAACCACCACGCCCACGACCGTGCGTTTGCCGAACGGCACGCGCACACGTACTCCGGGCTGGAGGCGGGCATGCATCGCCGCAGGCGCCAGGTAATCAAAGAGCCTGTAAAGCGGGGTCGCCACGGCGACCGAAACCAGTTCGAGTGCGCTCAAGCCTGTGGATAACTATGGGGAAGGTTTGATGCGACGCATCATTTCAGGGGCGAGGTTTTTATGCTGAATCCGGCATGAATGTCCGATGACGGTTTAAATTTTTGTTAATTCAATAGGTTGTGAAAACGTTTCCAGCCAGTTTGATAAGTGAACTTGACGAGCCGGCAATCTCCCGAACCGGGCAGTGGATGTGCATAATTGATCGGATTCGCGCGCACCGCTTCGTGTCAACGCAAGGTTCCGGCCGGCGTTCTTGACGGGGAACGGTCACAATAGAGCGAATGGGTGACGATGAACAAGCAAGCGCTTGCGGTACCGCTGGCGGGTCTGAATCCGGCACGGCCGATGCGTGATACGCGTGCACTCGACCGGTTTCTCGCCTCCGTCGAGCGCCGCGCCTTCCGGATCGCGGATATCGCGACGCGCGACCGCGACGAGGCCCTGGACATCGTGCAGGACGCGATGATGCGTCTGGCCAAGAGCTATGCCGACAAGCCGCCCGAGGAATGGCCGGCCCTGTTTCATCGCATCCTCGAGAACGCGATTCAGGATTGGCGCCGGCGGCGCAAGGTGCGGAATCGCTGGCTGGCCTGGGGCTCGTCGAGCGCGGACCCGGAGGACGACAGCGATCCGATCGAGCGTCTGCCGGATCAGGCGCCGATACCGGATGCCGACGCCTTGATGCGGGACGAGGCGATGCGTCGGCTGTGGGAGGCCTTGGAGGATTTGCCGCAGCGACAGCGTGAGGCGTTCTCGCTGCGGGTTTGGGAGGGGTTGTCGGTGGAACAGACCGCGCAGACCATGGGCTGTTCCGACGGCAGTGTGAAAACGCATCTGTCGCGCGCACTGGCCAAGCTGCGCGGACAGTTGGCAGAGGTTTGGTCATGAACGAAAAGTCGAGATTGTTCGAAATCCAGGACGACGAGGCCTTGGTTCAGGCGCTGCGTGAACGTCTACACCGCGAAGAGGCTGCGATCGATCCGATGACGGCGGTGCGTCTGGCCGCTGCGCGCCGTCGTGCGCTCGATGCAGTGCCACAAGGCCTGTTCGCGCGCGGACTCGCCTTGGTCGGCGGCGGCACGCTGATATCGAACCGCCGTGGCTGGCTGGCCTTGCCAGGCCTGATCGTGGCGGCACTTGCGCTGACGCTGTGGTCGCCGTGGCAAGCTGTATCGCGTGGCGCCTCGGCGCCCAGCGCCGAAACCCTGGAGTGGTTGGCCCAGGAAGAAAGCATGCCGATGTCCGCCGAGCTCTACGAAGAGCTCGATCTGGTGATCTGGCTGGAAGATCTGGATGGCAAGGTCTGAGGGCAGCAGCAGCAATCTGAATGAAAAGAGTTCACGAACGCTGCGGTGCTCGCTGGCGGGGCTACTGCTGTCGCTGGGCTGTCTGATCAGCCAGCCGTGTCTGGCGCGTCCCGAACCGGCGCCGCTGAGCTGGGAGCAACTGGACAGTCAACAGCGTGAAGTGCTGGAACGCTACGAGGACGAATGGGACGACTTTTCGCCACAACGCCAGCAGCGACTCGCCCGAGGCGCGCAGCGCTGGAGTCGTATGTCCTCGGAGGAGCGCGAGCAGGCGGAGAAGAAGTTCGAGCGGTTCAAGACCATGCCCGATGAGGAAAAGCGCGAACTGCGCCGCTACGCCGAACGCTTCAATGAAATGTCGCCGGACCAGCGCGACGCGCTGCGTGACCGCTGGCGCGAATTCCGGAATCTGCCGCCGCAGCAACGCGATCTTTTGCGCGAACGTTTCCATGCCTGGCGGGAACTGCCCGGGCCGCAGCGGCAGCCTTTGATGGATTGCATGAATCGACGTCTTGGCGGCGCCGGCGAGGATTGCAGCCGTCTGTTGCCGCCCGCGCGATCGCCCGGCAACCGGCGCTGAAGCGAGCCGATCGCCCGATTGCGAGTCGGGCCTCCGCTACACTATGTGGACCTGACCGGCCGGCCGCCGGTCGCCGCAATCCAGTCCTGATCGATTGACCGCCATGCTCTCGCTGGTCGCCTCCGCCGCCGCCGTCTTCATGGCCGCGGCCCTGTTCATCGCCGGCAACATGCTGCTCGGCACCAATGTCGCCCTGCGCCTGTCGCACGAAGCCTATGGCGCGGCGACGATCGGCCTGATTCTCACGCAGTATTCTGTGGGCTTCGTCGCTGGCACCTGGTTCGGGCCGCGATTGATCCGCCGCGCCGGGCACATACGTGCCTTCTCGGCGCTGGCTGCGATCACCGGTTGTGCCGGATTGGCCTATGCGATCGGAATCGACGGCGTGTTCTGGGCCCTGCTGCGTGCGCTCAACGGGTTCTGCGGCGCGATTCTGATGGTGGTGCTCGAATCCTGGGTCAATGCCCATGCCAAGCCGCAAACGCGTGGCCGATTTCTGGCGGTGTACATGGTCACCTATTACCTGGCCGGTGCTGGCGGCCAGTTGCTGGTGGCCGCCGGAGACCCGGCCGATTTTCGACCGTACAGCTTGGCGGCGGCCTTGCTGGTGCTGGCCTCGGTACCGCTTTGCCTGACCGGTTTGCAGGCGCCGCCGCCGGCCGAAATCCGGCGTCTGCCGCTGTCGCTGCTGATGCGCGTGGCGCCGCTGGGGGTGGCCGGTGCGTTTGCCGGCGGTTTCGCGTCCAGCGCCTTCTATTCATTGGCGCCCGTGCATTTGGCGCGTACCGGCGGCAGCACCGGCCAGGTCGCCGCCTACATGGCCTGCGCGGTGCTGGCCTCGATGCTGTTGCAGTATCCGGCGGGCCGGCTCGGCGACCGGCTCGACCGCCGACGCATGATCCTGCTGATCGCACTGGTCGCCGCCGCCGCCTCGCTGGGCATCGCGGCCCTGGGGCAGGCCTCGATCGCCGCGCTGTTTCTCAGCTCGATGCTGTTCACCGGCGTGCTCGCCTGTCTTTATCCGTCGGTGTTGGCGCTGACTCACGACCAGCTGCCGGGGCGCGATCTGGTCGGCGCCAACGCCGCCTTGCTGAGTTTCTGGGGGATCGGCCAGTGCACCGGGCCGGTGATCGTCGCCGGGGCCATGTCGCTGCTCGGGCCGGGCGGACTTTATTACGGCATGGCGGTCGTTCTGATCGTGTTCGCAGCCTTTGTCGGACTGCGGCTGCGGACCACGCCGGCCTTGCTGCCCAGTTTGCAGGCGCCGTTCGCGCCGACTCAGGCCACCACCCCGCAGATCGCCGAGATGGACCCGCGCGCGCCGGTTGGCGACGAAGCAGACGGGGGCGGCGGGCCGGCATGAAGCCTGCAATAATCACCTCATGCACAAGCTCACCAATCTCTTCGACAGCAATGCGGCCTGGGCGACCCGGGTCAAATCCGAGGACCCCGGCTTCTTCGAGCGCCTTTCGAAATTGCAGGCGCCGAAGTATCTGTGGATCGGCTGTGCCGATTCACGCGTGCCGGCGAACCAGATCACCGGCCTGCTGCCGGGCGAGCTGTTCGTGCACCGCAATGTCGCCAACCTCGTGGTGCACAGCGACCTCAACTGCCTGTCGGTGATGCAGTTCGCTGTCGACGTGCTCCGTGTCGAGCACCTCATGGTGGTGGGCCACTATGGTTGCGGCGGCGTGCGCGCCGCGCTCGAAAGCCAGGGCTTCGGGCTGATCGACAACTGGCTGCGGCATATTCAGGACATCAGCGACAAGCACGGTCTCAAGATAAAAGGCGTGCAGGCCACGACCGAAGAAGTCGATCGCATGTGCGAATACAACGCACTGGAGGCCGCTCGCAACGCCTGCCGTACGACCATCGTGCGCGACGCCTGGGCGCGCGGTCAGGCGCTGACGGTGCACGCCTGGGTCTACGGACTGCGCGATGGCCTGCTCAAGGACATCGGCTTCAACGTGGCCGCGAACGAAGAGGTCGAACCGGCCTACAGCCGTGCCCTGGATCGAATCGGGCAGGGGTTGTGCGATACCACGGCTTCGACGCCCGAGGAATGAGCGACGTCTCGGGGGCTCGGTGTTCCCAGGTAATGCCCGCCCCGTCCATTTTTTGAATGCGGCCACAGTCCGGTGCCGAGCTGCGCCCGCAGACCCAGCCAATCGATTGGCGCGTCGGCGGTCGTGGCTGCGTCCATTGGCCGGCTCGTTTCGGGTTTGCCTTCAGCCGGAGCTGGGGGATAATTCCGCGATACTTTTCGCGATCATCCATCGGGGCCGAACAACGCCATACGGCGTACCCGCAACGGCGGCCGGATCAGGAGATTCAGGATGCTGGCCTTGCCCGCCGAATCCGTATCGGAAGCCGATGTCATTGCCGGAATTCTGGCTTTGATGCGCGAGCGCACCGGCTACGACTTTTCAAGCTACCGCGCGCAGACGATACGTCGTCGTATTCGCAACCGGATGATCTCCGTGGGCATACACACGCTCACCGACTATCTGGTTCATCTCAAGAGCGTCGAAACCGAAGCCTTGGAGCTGCTGGACCGCCTTACCGTCAAGGTGAGTCATTTCTATCGCAACGCCCACACCTTCGACATGCTGCGGGAGGAGGTGCTGCCGGGTCTGTACCGGCGCTTCGGTGGCCCATTGAGAATCTGGAGCGTCGGCTGTGCTCGCGGCGAGGAACCCTACACGCTCGCGCTGCTGTTGGAAGCTGCCGGAATTCCGGGCACCGTGCTGGCGACCGATATCGACGAGGCGGCGCTGCGCGCGGCGAGACGCGGTATTTATTTGCGGGATGCCCTGCGCGAACTGCCAGAATCGCTGATCGGGACCGGCCTTGAGCCCGTGCCGGGTGACGAACGCCATGTGCGCGTGCGGCCGGCGCTGCGCCGACGGGTACACTTTCAGGTGCATGATGTGACCGGAACGGCGCTGCCGCTCGGAACCACCGACTTTCACATGATCAGCTATCGGAATGTCCTGATCTATCTGCAGCGCGAGGTTCAGGAACGAACTCTGCTGCAAATGCGGGCCGTACTTCGGGATGGTGGCTGCCTGTGTCTGGGCGAGGCCGAATGGCCACCCCCTTCGGTCGCCTGCAGCTTGTCGCCCCTACCCCAGCGGTCGCGCCTGTTCGAGGCAATCGCTGCAGAACCCATTGCGTGAAGAAGTCATGAAAAATCTGGTTGACCTGAGTATCGGTCAGCGTTTATGGATCGCCAGCGGCGGTCTGTTCCTGATTCTTGCCGCCGCCGGCGCTTCGATCTATGACGCACAGCGCAGATCGGATCGGGTACAGGCGCGGATGGTCGACGAGGTTCGGCCGCTCAGCGACGCCGCACGCGTCCTTGAAAACAACCTCCTGTACGTCGATATCGCGGCGCGCACCTGGCTGATGTCCCCCGAAGACGGGCAGATCGATGCTTTCGAGGATCGCGTGGACATGGCGACGGCGACGCTCGCCAAGTTCGAAGCCTTGCCGATGGACGAGCAGAGCAAGGCGCAGTTCGACGAATTGCGCCCGCTGGCGGAGCGCTTTCTACGGGAAGCCGCGGAACTCGGTTCCACGGCGGATGGGTCCGACGCCAGTATCGAACGTCAGGAAAGTAGCGCCACCTCGATCCGAGAACGCGCTCTGGCGGTGGTGCATGACTTCGCGGACCTTCAGCGCGGCCGCTTCGATGCCGCGCAGCTCGAACTGGCGCAGGCCCGCGATCTGGTCGCGCGAACCTTCGTCGGCGCCGGCCTGTTGGCGATGCTCTCATTCCTGGGCTTTGCCTGGCTGATGTTGCGTTCGATCCGCACGCCGGTGGTGGGTCTGCTCAAGGCGGCTGGCGACCTGCGTCAGGGCAAGTGGAAAAGCGCCTTGGCACTGCATACGGACGATGACGACCGCGCCCGCACCGCCCGCGACGAGCTGGTACAGCTTTCCGCGGCGGTCGGCGCGGCGGCCTGGGCGCTGGAGCGGCGTGAACAGCGTCTGCAGGCGGACGGCCGCATCGCCGCCGCGAGCGGGCGTTCGCTGAAGAAGGACAAGCTTGCAGAGCTGGTGCTGCGTGGCGTGGTTGAGCACAGCAAGGCCCAGCTGGGCATCGTCTACATGGTCGACGAGGCTGCCGAAGAATTGCAGCCTATCGCGAGCCAGGCGTCCAGCACGCCGGGCTCGCTGCCTCTGCAGGTCGGCATACCAGGACAGGCCGTGCGCGAGCGGCGCACCGTGCTGGTCAACGACATTCCGACGGATACGCATTTCCGGATTGATTTCGGCTTCAACGAAGCCGCGCCCAGGGCGATCGCGGCAATTCCGGTGATTTCGCATGATCGGCTGATGGCGGTGATCATCGTCGCCAGCCTGCGGCCGCTCGACGATGAACTGATCGGCTTCTTCGAGGCCTCGGCGCGCCAGCTTGGCAACGGGCTGCAGAATGCGCTGGCCTTCGAGCGCATTCAATCCTTGCTGGACGAAGTGCGCGAGCGCAAGGACGAAATTCAGGCGCAGAACGAGGAGCTGCTGGCCCAGACCGAGGAAATCCAGGCGCAGAACGAGGAACTGCAGGCCCAGAACGAGGAAATCCAGGCGCAGAACGAGGAGATTCAAACGCAGACCGAGGAATTGCAGGCCCAGCAGGCCGAGATTCGCGAAAGCAACGACAATCTGCGCGAGCACGCCGACCGTCTCAGCGCGCAGAACACCAGCCTCGAGGAATACAGCGCGAAGCTGCGTGAACAGCGTGAAATGCTGGCCGAGGCCGACCGGCGCAAGAACGACTTCCTTGGTCTGCTGGCGCACGAACTGCGCAATCCGCTGGCACCGATCACCAGCAGCCTGTTCATTCTCGGGCGCGCGGCGCCGGGCAGCGAGTCGGCCGTTCAGGCACTGGACGTGATCGCTCGCCAGACCACCCACCTGACGCGGCTGGTGGAAGATCTGCTCGACATCACCCGAATTTCCGAAGGAAAGATCCGCATCCAGCGCGAGGACATCGATCTGCTCGATGTCGTGCAAAGCTGCGTCGAGGATTCGCGCCTCGCGGTACAGGCCGCCGAGCTGAGCCTCGATGTGGACGTGCCCGACGGCCAGATTCTGATCGACGGCGATCGTGTGCGTATCGCCCAGATTCTGGGCAACCTGATCGGCAATGCCATCAAGTTCACCGACGACGGGGGTCGCATCACGCTCAGTGTTCGTGCCGAACCCGATGCCAGCCATGTCGAGGTCACGGTCGCCGACAACGGCATCGGCATCGAGCCGAACCTGTTGCCGAACCTGTTCCATCCGTTCATGCAGGGCAGCCTGTCCGGCCTCAGGCCGAACGGCGGGCTCGGCCTCGGTCTGTCGCTGGTCAAATCCCTGGTCGAATTGCACGGCGGTACGGTCACCGCCTTCAGCGACGGTCAGGGGCGTGGCTCCAGGTTCGTGCTGCGCCTGCCGGTGAAATCGATCTCCACGGGGACGGTGGCGCCGGTCGCAAGCTCGGACGGACCGCTGCGGATCCTGGTGATCGACGACAACGTCGATGCCGGAACCATGCTCGCGCATGTCTTGCGCCTGCAGGACCACGTGGTGGAGGTCTGCACCTCGGCCAGCGACGGGCTTGGCCGTGCAACGGCGGAGCCGCCGGATGTGGTGCTGTGCGATATCGGTCTGCCCGGCAGCATGGACGGCCATGAGGTCGCGCGCCGCCTGCGCGAAAACAGTCGGCTGGACCGGACCTATCTGGTGGCGGTGACCGGTTACGCCTCACCCGACGATCGCAAGGCGGCGACCGATGCCGGTTTCGACGAACATATCGCCAAGCCCGTCACCCTCGAACGCCTGCACGAGGTATTCGCCGAGATACCGCGGCGTGAACGGCAGAAGGTGGTTCGCATCGCTCGGGACAGCGGCAGCGCCGCCGACGGCAGCTTCGACTAGCGCTGGCGGCGGCCGCTCAGCCTTTCAGCAGGGCGGCGATGGCGCGTTGCGGTGGATCGCAGCGCTCGCTGTATGCAGCGCAGCAGCAGTTGATCCGTACATGCCTGGCGCGCGACACGACGCGGTAGCCGGCATCGGTCATGGATGTCATGGATGTCATGGGGCGTGGGCACTTTCTCGCATAAATAGTAAGTACACTATTTATTAATATACTTACTATATCGTAGGATGGCGTCATGAGCAGACCGATTGCCAACCTTGGTGCCGCTTCGACGCTGTCGGAGGTGGCGCGGCTGATACGTGGTGATTTCAGGCGACGCGCCCAGCACCTGGGTTTGACCCAGCCGCAGTGGCGCGTGCTGATCAGCCTCTCGAAGTCGCCCGGCATCAACCAGGCCACGCTGGCCGAAATTCTCGAAGTGCATCCGGTGACCGTGACCCAGATCGTGGACCGCCTGGTCAAGGCGGGCTGGGTGCGGCGCGCGCCGCATGCGAGCGATCGTCGCGCAGTCAGCCTGCATCTCACCGAATCGGCCGAGCCGCTGCTGCTTGAACTCAATGAGGTCGCAAACCAGGTCCGCGAAGCGGCGCTGGCCGGGCTGAAAAATTCGGAGCGTAGCCAGCTTGAGTCCCTGCTGCTGCGGATCAAGTGCAACCTCATTGGCGAAAGCCCGTCCTCTTCCTGCGTGCCCCCCGCGCAAATCCCGAACAAGAAACAAGCATGAACGCCCCTGAAACCCCAGTTCTCGATTCTTCCCGAACCTTGCAGCGGCAGCGAATGCGCCGCGCTCTGTTCCTGGTGGTACCCGTTCTCGTGGCGATTGCCGGCGTCTATCTGTGGTTTGTCGGGGGCCGCTACGTCAGCACCGACAACGCCTATGTGAAGGCCAACATGGTCGATGTGGGCGCCGAGGTCAGTGGCAAGATCATGTCCGTCAAGGTGCGCGAGAATCAGCGCGTGAGGGCCGGCGATCTTCTGCTGCGGATTGATCCGCGACCTTATGAAGTGGCGCTGCACGATGCCCAGGCCCGACTCGAGCAGTCGCGCATGCAGGTCGGATCGCTCAAGGCGGCATATGCGCAAAAGCAGTCCGGTCTGGCGGCGGCACGCGATGACCTGCGCTTCGCCGAAATCCAGCTGAGGCGCGTCAAGAACCTTCACGAGCGCGATGCGGTGTCCAAGTCCGCGCTCGATCAGGCGCAGCACGATCTCGATGTGGCACGAAATACGGTCAACAAGCTGCAAAGCGAAGGTGACGAGACCCTGGTGCAACTTGGGGGCAAGCTTGACCAGCCGCTGGAGCGACATCCTGCGGTGATGGCGGCACAGGCTGCGCTGGAGCAGGCGCAATTGAATTTGCAGCGCTGTTCGGTGCAGGCGCCGATCAATGGCGTCGCCTCCAAGGTTCCGGAAATCGGCCAGTACGCGACGCCGGGCTTGCCGATGATCAGTGTCGTTGCCGATCAGGACACCTGGATCGAGGCCAACTTCAAGGAGGACCAGCTCGCGGGGATTCGCCCTGGCGCCGAGGTCGAGGTCGAGATCGATGCCTATCCGGGCGAACGGTGGACAGCCACGGTGCAGAGCATCGGGCAGGCCACCGGGGCCGAGTTTTCGCTACTGCCGCCGCAGAACGCTACCGGCAACTGGGTCAAGGTCGTGCAGCGCCTGCCGGTGCGACTGGCGATCGAACACCATGAGCACGAATCCGAACTTCGCTCCGGCCTCAGCGCCGAGGTCGCGATCGACACCGGAATTCCCGACCGCGTGAAAGCGATCTACAGCGCCCTGGGGCTGAGCCAGGCCGGCGAGCAGGCGACTCAACAGGCATCGCTGGCCGCCGATCACTCGTGAGCGCGGTGACGCACGGCGGCGCACCGGCGGTGGCCGGCTCACCACGCCTGCTGGTGACCTTCGGCACCTTGTCCGCCACGATGATGCAGGCGCTCGACACCACGATCGCCAACGTCGCGCTGCCGCACATGCAAGGCAGCTTGTCGGCGTCCCAGGATCAGATCGCGTGGGTGCTGACCTCGTACATCGTCGCTTCGGCGATTGCGACCACGCCCACGGGCTATCTCGCCAATCGCTTCGGCGTGAAGCGAATCTTCCTGATCGCGATCTCGGGCTTCACGATCGCCTCGATGTTGTGCGGCATCGCCGGAAACCTCGGCGAGCTCGTCCTGTTCCGTCTGCTGCAGGGCGTATTCGGCGCCGCGCTGGTGCCGCTGTCGCAGACCACTCTGCTCGACAGCTACCCTCGCGAGCAGCAGGGTTCGGCAATGGCGGCCTGGGGCGTGGGCGTGATGATCGGCCCGATTCTGGGCCCCGCCCTCGGCGGCTGGTTGACCGAGCACTACAGCTGGCGATGGGTGTTCTATATCAATGTGCCGATCGGGATTGCCACGTTTCTGGCGCTCAGCGCCGCGCTGCCCAAATCGGAACCGAGACGCGCCGAGCCGATGGACTTCAAGGGCTTCGCATTTCTGAGCATCGCCATCGGCAGCCTGCAGTTGATGCTGGACCGAGGTCAGAGCCAGGACTGGTTCAATTCGAGTGAGATCATGATCGAATGCTGTACGGCGATCGCCTCGTTCTATCTGTTTGTCGTGCATACGCTGACCACGGACCGACCCTTCATCTCACCGCAGCTGTTTCGGGATCGAAACCTGGTCGGAGGTCTGGTGGTCATCGCGATTATGGGCATCGTGTTGTTCTCCACCTTTGCCCTGCTGCCGCCGTTCCTGCAGAACCTGCAGGGCTACCCGGTGGTGACGGCCGGCCTGGTCATGGCGCCGCGCGGCATCGGCACGATGATCGCCATGCAGATTTCCGGCCGCATCCTGCGGCGCGTCGATGCGCGCCTGCCGATCCTTGTCGGAATGTTGCTGCTGGCCTATGCCTTGTACTGGATGTCCACGTTCAGTCTGGATGTGCCGAGCAGCCATATCGTCTGGAGCGGATTCGTTCAGGGCCTGGGGATCGGTTTCGTGTTCGTGCCGCTGTCGACCTTGAGTTTCTCGACCCTGCCACACGCCTATCGCAGCGACGGAACCTCGCTGTATGCCCTGCTGCGCAATGTCGGCAGCAGCGTGGGCATCGCGCTTGCGTTCGCCTACCAGACCTACGGCACGCGCATGGCGCACTCGGTGCTGGTCGAGAACGTGAATCCGTACAACCCGGCCCTGATCGGCTACGTGAATGGGGATACCGGCCTGATGGGTCTCAGCGGCCTGCTGCAGATCGAGGCGGAGGCGCAGCGGCAGGCCGCCATGATCGGCATGCTCGGCGATTTTCACTACATGGCGGTCGGCGTTCTGCTCGGTATTCCGCTGCTGCTGCTATTGAAGCCCGTGAAGCACGATCAACCCAATGCGGACGAATTCGAAGCCGCAGTCATGGAGTGAGGCGCTGCGCTCAGACGGTATGTGGCCGCGCCTCGCCGTGAGCGCTTCCGGCCAGCGTATCCAGCCGTTTGTCCTTGCGCGTCCACAGCGTATTGACCCACTGCTGGAAGCGCATGCGAAACGCGGCATCAGCTTGATAGTTGCCGCCGAGGTGCTCGGTCGGAACCGGCAACACATCAATGTGGATTACCAAATCATTCTGTTCGCCGCGCAGGAACCCGCCGACCAACGAGTGCCGGCTCGGTTGGTAGGCGATGCTCACATCGATGATGCCGGCGAACTGATCCCCCATCGCGTTGAGCGCGAACGACATGCCGGCCGATTTCGGCCGCAGCAGATGCCGGTACGGTGAGCCGCGCGAGACGCGCTTGGCTTCGGTAAATCGGGTGCCTTCGAGGAAGTTCACGACCGTAGCCGGGCGTTCGCGATACTTCGCGCACATGCGCCGCGTGGTTTCCAGATCCTGGTCGCGCAGCGCCGGATTCTTCTTCAGTGATTCCTTGGTGTGCCGCTTCATGAACGGGAAATCCAGCGCCCAGCAGGCCTGGCCGATGATCGGCACGTACTTGAGCTGGTCCTTGAGGAAGAAGCGCGGGAACGGCGCGCGGCCATGCAACACATCGAACAACAAGACGATATCGACCCAGGACTGGTGATTGCAGATCAGCAGCCAGCTGCGTTTCGGGTCCAGTGTTCCATTGATCTCGACGCGCCAATTGATCGGATAGAGGGTACGCAGGAAGATTCCGTTGGCGCCGACCCAGGCATTGGCGATCGCGATCAGGATTCCGGCACACAGGCTGCGCCAGGCCGGAACCGGCACCAGCAGCTTCAACAGGATGAACGGAATCATCAGGCTGAAAGCCACCGTGATCAGCACACACAGCCCGATGAAGCCCAGCACCGAGACCAGTGAGCGTGGCAGAAACAGGGAAATCATGAGGCCCGTCCGGGGCGCAGGTGATACGCGGGGCTGAGTTCTTGCACGGCTTCGATCATGGCGCCGGCGTGATCGGGCGGTACGCCCTGCAGAATGCCGTGACCGAGGTTGAAGACGTGGCCGGAACCGTGGCCGAAACTTTCAAGCACGCGCGCCACCTCGGCACGGATCACGGACGGCGGCGCAAACAGCGCGCACGGGTCCAGGTTACCCTGGATCGCCACGCGCTCGCCGACGCGTGCGCGCGCAACCGACAGATCGGTGGTCCAGTCCACGCCAAGCGCGGTGCAACCGGTATCCGCCATCGCTTCCAGATGTTGACCGCCATTCTTGGTGAACAGAATCACCGGTACGTCCGGCGCAAGCGCCTGGACGCGCGCGACGATCTTCGCCATGGGTGCCAGCGAGAAGCGCTGATACAAGGCAGGTGACAGCACGCCGCCCCAGGTGTCGAAGACCATCAGCGCCTGCGCACCGGCCCTGGCCTGCGCGGCGAGGTATTGCGTGACCGACTCGGCAAGCTTGTCGACCAGCATCTGCAGCGCCTCGGGTTCCTCGAACGCCATGCGCTTGATGATCGCGAAGTCATGTCCGCCACGGCCCTCGACCATGTAGGTCGCCAGCGTCCACGGGCTGCCGGAAAAGCCGATCAGCGGCACGCGACCGTTGAGCGCGCCGCGAATCGTGCGCACGCCGTCCATCACGTAGCGCAGCTCGGTTTCCGGGTCCGGTAGTGGCAGTGCCTCGATGGCTGCCGCACTGCGCAATGGCCGTTCGAACTTCGGGCCTTCGCCTTCAGCGAAGTACAGGCCCAGACCCATCGCGTCCGGAATCGTGAGGATGTCGGAAAACAGGATCGCCGCGTCCAGCGGGTAGCGGTCCAGTGGTTGCAGCGTGACTTCGCAGGCCAGCTCCGGCGTCTTGCACAGCCTCAGGAAATCGCCGGCTCGCGCGCGCGATGCACGGTATTCTGGGAGATAGCGCCCGGCCTGGCGCATCATCCATACCGGCGTGCGGTCCACGGGTTCGCGGCGCAGCGCGCGCAGGAATCGGTCGTTTTTCAGCTCAGACATCCGGTTGTCCAGGAACGAGAGTCAAGGGGCGTAGCCGGGCATCATAGCGCCGACGCGATTTCGTGCTGTATCGCCTGCGCCATGGCGCGCGGATCGGCCGCATCGCGGATCGGTCGGCCGACGACGAGATAATCGGCTCCGGCGCGGATCGCGTCGGCCGGCGTCATGATGCGCTTCTGGTCGGCTTCCACGCGGTTTTCGACCGGCCGGATGCCGGGCGTCACGCAGATCAGTTTGTCGCCGATCTCGGCCTTGAGCTTTGCCACCTCCAGGCCCGAGGACACCACGCCGTCGCAACCGGCCGCCAGCGCGCGGCGTGCGCGCGACAGCACCAGCGCCGGGATGTCGCATTCGAAGCCCAGGTCGTCGAGATCGCCCTGGTCGAGCGAGGTCAGCGCCGTGACCCCGAGCACCTTGATCGACGAATTCCCCTTGGCGCCAGCGGCGGCTTCCATGATCGACTGGTTGCCGTGCACCGTGCAGAAGTCGGCGCCGCGCTCGGCGAGTCCGCGCACTGCGCGCGCCACGGTTTCCGGGATGTCGAAAAACTTGAGGTCCACGAACACGCGCTTGTGTTCGGCACGCAGCCAGTCCAGAAACTCGAAGAAGCCGGGCTGCATGAACAGCTCCAGGCCGATCTTGTAGAACACCGCCGCGTCGCCGATTACTGCGACCAGCCCCTTGGCGTCGGGGATGGTGGGCAGGTCGAGGGCGACGATGAGGCGTTCGTTGGGGGCTGGGGTGGGCATGGTTCCAGGACAGTTGCGGACTACAGGAAGGGATTATGAACAATCAGACGATCCAGCTTCTGTCCGTGTTGCAGGTCTTCGCTGTAGAGCCGGCGACAACCGGACTGCATGGCGGCCGAGACGATCAGGGCATCGTAGAAGTTGAAGCCATACCGTTCCTGGATGTCGATCCCGCGTCGATAAAGTTCGGGAGTGGGCATCACCCGCCATAGCGGAGCCAGCACCACGTCGAGATAGTCGCGCGCAGTCGCCGGCGTCATCGGGATACTGGCCTTGCGCAGACCGGCATTCAGACATTCCTGAACCACCTGAAAACTGATGCAGGCATCGCCCTTGGCCAGGGCGGATTCGACCAGACGCCGCGCGACCCGGTGCTTTTGTGGTTCGCTGTCGTCGAGATGGTAGAGCAGGATGTTGGTGTCGAGAAAATCAACGCTCATTGAGCTCGTCCCGGCTCAATTTTCGGCCAAGACGAACCTGCCCGCGCAGCTGCGCCATGACCTCCTCATAGCGCTGCGTCCGGTTTTCGCGTTCGGTGTATTCCACCAGCCAGGCACGAAACTTCTCGTTCAGCGTGCTGTGTTCGGCCCGGGCCTTGGACCGCGCGGCTTCAATCAAGTCGTCCTGAGCGCTGAGGGTAATGTTCTTCATGGTGAATCACGAGAAATGTGTGCACGAAAGCAGTGTACATCACTGTTTCAGTGCGGCAACAAGCTTGGCGGCATTCGGCCCGCCGATCGCCTTGAGTTCCTGCGCGAACAGCAGCACGCGCCATTCCTCCAGCAGCCAACGCGCCGGATGCCAGGCCGATGGCAGCGCCTGCGCCAGCGGCCAGACCTTCGCGTTCAGTTCCTGATCGCGCTGCGGCTTGTTGGCGATGCGGTCCAGGCGCAGCGACAGCGCCTTGAGGTAGACCGGAATCCGCGGCCAGGCCTCGCCCGGGATTTCGCGTGCAAAACCCGGCGCCAGCAAGCTTTCGATCTGCTGGCGCATGTCGCGTCCGGCATCCGGCCAAGTGGATTCGAGTCTGCCGATACGGATGCGCAGCACCGAGGCCTGCGCCAGCCAGTCCTTGATTTCGTCGAGGCTGCGATAGGCCGTCTGTGAAAACTGGCCGCGGCGCTCGAAGGCCGCCTGAAACCCGGCCTGGGTGCGCGGCACGTTGCCGTCCAACAGCACCTCGTCGACCAGCCGCGCCGCCAGATCCTCGGCCAACGTGTCCGGCCGCAGTTCGGTGCCGACCAGCGACAGGCCGAAGGCGCGCTGCGCGCTCTTGCGCAGGTCGCGCACGCGGTCGGCGATGCGGGTCATCAGCAAGGCGCGTACGCCGACGCGATGCGCGGCTTCGGCCGCATCGCGGGATTCGAACAGGCGCAGACGCAGTTGGCCCTGATCCAGGGCCAGCGCCGGAATTCCGCGCGCGCCGGTGTCGGTATCGGTGTTGGAATGGGCCTCGTCCGGCAGGTCGCCGAAATCCCAGTGTTCGACCTTGTCGCGCACCCAGGGATTCGGGCCGGCCGCGCGGTTGAGCGCCTCGCGCGCGGCCTCGCGTTTGCCGTGCTGCAGAACCTCCAGGCTTGCGCCTTCGGCAAGCTTGCGGCCGCGTTCGTCCTCGACCAGGAACCACGGCCGCAGATGGGCTTCGAGCTTGTCCGGCTCGAAATCTTCGGGCTTGAGTTCGAAGCCGGTCATGGTCTTGAAACGCGTGCACAGTGCCGGCAGCAGCGCGCCGTCGGCCGGCGACAGGCTTTCAGCCAGCGCGCGGCCGTACTCGGCGGCCGGCGTGCAGTGGCGCCGCAGGGAATTCGGCAGCGAACGCAGCAGGCCTTCGAACAGCGCCGGACGCAGGCCCGGCACCAGCCAGTCGAAGGGCTGCGCGTCGAGCCGATGCAGCAGCGCCAGCGGCAGCTGGATGACCACGCCGTCGGCGTCCGATCCGGGATCGTGGCGGTAGCTCAGGCGCAGGCTCAGTTCGCCGAGTTCGAGATGGTCCGGGAACAAGGCCTTGACGTCGGTGCTCGCGCCGCGTCGCAGCACATCGGCTTCTTCCATCAACAGCGTGTGGCGTTCGACGCCGCCCTGACGGCTTTCGATGCCGCTGCGATGCAGCCATTTCCTGAGCGCGGCGACGGTGTTCATGTCCGCCGGAATGCACGCGTCGTAGAACGCGAACCACTGGTCCTCGTCGGCCAGCAGGTCCGGCCGGCGCAGACGGATTTCCTGTTCGCGCAGCGATTCGATCAAGGCCAAGTTCTGTTTCAGGAACTGCGGCTTGTTCGGCAGATTGCCGCGCACCAGGGCTTCGAGTATGAAGATGCCGCGCGCTTCGGCCGGCTCGATCGAACCGTAGTGCCGCACACGCTTGTACAGCGGCAAGCCGAGCAGGCTGCCGTATTCGGTGGCCGTGACCTCGCCGCGCTGCGCGTTCCATTCCGGGTGCTGATACCTGCGCTTGAGCAGATGGGTGCCGACGGCTTCCAGCCATTCGATTTCGATCGCGGCATTGGTCCGTGCGAACAGTTGCGAGGTCTGCACCAGTTGCGCGCTCATCACCCAGGCCGGCGCCTTCTTGGCGATGCCGGAGCCCGGAAAGAGGCGGAACTTGCGGCCGCGCGGACCCAGATATTCGCCGGCCTCGAGCCTGCCGCTGCGCAGGCGCTGTGCTGGCTGCTTGTAGCCGATGTGGTCGATCAGCCCGGTCAGCAGCGCCTGATGCAGCGGCGCATACAGATCCTCCGGCATCAGCTGCGTTTCCCGCAGATCGCCACCGAGCGCATCCGTCACCTGGCGGAACACCTGGTCCCATTCGAGCATGCGAGTGAACGACAGGAAGTGCGTGCTGCAGGCGTGCCGCAGATCGCGATTCGACAGTTCCTCGCGCCACTGCCGCCAGCGCTGCCACAGTTGCAGCAGCGTCAGAAAGTCCGAGCGCAGATGCCGCCATTCGGCATGTTTCTGGCGCGCGGCCTCGCGCCTGTCCGGCGGCACTTCATGCGGATCCTGCACCGACAGCGCAGCGGCCAGCACCGCGACTTCGCGCGGACACGGCGTGTCACGGCCGGCGATGGCGATGCGCGCGATGCGCGGGTCCAGCGGCAGCCGCGCCAATTCCTGGCCCTGCCGGGTGATGCGCCGCTCGCCGGCCTCGCCTTCCATCGCGCCGAGCAGTTGCAGCAGGCGATAGCCTTCGGTCACGTGTCTGGAGGCCGGCGCGTCGATCCACGGGAAATCCTCGACCGCGCCGAGCCGCAGCGCCTGCATCTGCAGGATCACGCCGGCCAGATTGGAACGCAGGATTTCTGGGTCGGTGAACCGCTCGCGTTTGGCGAAGTCTTGCTCGGCGTAGAGCCGCAGACAGATGCCGGGACCGACCCGGCCGCAGCGCCCGGCGCGTTGATTCGAGGCGGCCTGGCTGATCGGCTCGATGTGTAGTTGCTGCACGCCCAGACGCGTGGAATAGCGGTTGACGCGCGCGCTGCCGGTATCCACGACGTAACGGATGCCGGGCACCGTGACCGAGGTTTCGGCGACGTTGGTGGCCAGCACGATGCGCGGCGGCCCGCCGGTGGAGAACACGCGGTCCTGCTGCGCTGCCGGCAGGCGTGAATACAGCGGCAAGACCTGCGCGTGCGGGAAGCGCTTCGGCAGCAGCCGCGCGCAGTCCTTGATTTCGCGTTCGCCGGGCAGGAACACCAATATGTCCCCGTCCGGTCGCGGTCGCCACAGCGATTCGATGCCGCGCGCGACCTGGTCTTCGAGATCCTCGTCCTTCTCGGCCTCGCGATAGCGGACCTCCACCGGAAAGCTGCGGCCGGACACGGTGAGAATCGGCGCGCCGTCGAAATGCGCGGACAGACGTTCCGGGTCCAGCGTGGCCGAGGTGATGAGGATCTTCAAATCCGGACGGCGCTGCTGAATCTGCCGCAGGCGGCCCAGCAGGAAATCGATGTTGAGGCTGCGCTCGTGGGCCTCGTCGATGATGATGGCGTCGTAGGCTTCGAGCCAGCGGTCGCGCGACAGCTCCGCCAGCAGGATACCGTCCGTCATCAGCTTGATCAGGGAGTGCTCGCCCACGCGCTTGTCGAAGCGCGTCTCGAAGCCGACCAGCCCGCCCACCGGCACTTTCAGTTCTTCCGCGATGCGTGAGGCCAGCGCCCGCGCCGCCAGCCGCCGCGGCTGGGTATGGCCGATCAGGCCGCGTCGCCCGCAGCCGGCTTCGAGCAGCAGCTTGGGCAACTGTGTGGACTTGCCGGAACCGGTCTCGCCGCAGACTACCAGCACGGAATGCTTGCGGATCGCGCTCAGCAGTTCTTCGCGCGCCTGCGTGACCGGCAGCGCCTCCGGGTAATGGATGTGTCGTGGCAGCAGACGGCGCCGGTTTTCGGCGCGCCGCTGCGCTGCTTCGAGATCGCGAGCCAGCCCAGCCTCGTCAATGCGCCGACCGCGGCCGGCACGCTGCAACAACTGCGCGAAGCGCGAAGCGTCGCGCACCATCAGCTGGGGCGCAAGCAAACGCAGGCGGTCGGAGAGCTCGGCGCGGGACGGCATCAATACAGAGGCGGGTGCAAGACGGAACCCGCTATTGTCCGGTCTCGCGTGCGCCGATTCCAGCGCCAGCGGAAGGTTTCAGGCCGGGTTCATGGCAGCGCTGACACTGTCAGACGCGTTTTGCCACCTGCCTATCATGAGCGACGACAAGCCGGTAACCCACCGATTCGATGACCCCGAATCGCAGTTGTCCGCAGAAGAAAAGGACAACGTGACCGCAAACCTGCCGCCACGGGCGGCGGTGTTGCACGAAACCATTCGCACTCAGGGCGAGGAAGAGCTAAAGCGGGTGGTTTCGGCTCTGTGGTGGTCGGCGCTCGCAGCCGGTCTGTCCATGGGCTTTTCGATGGTCGCCAAGGGCGTGCTGCATGCCTACCTTCCACCGGGTGGCATCAACCACCTGATCTCGAATCTGGGGTACAGCGTAGGCTTTCTGGTGGTGATCATCGCGCGTCAGCAGTTGTTCACCGAAAACACGCTGACCGCCGTATTGCCGCTGATGAGGCAGCCCACACAGGCCAAGCTGCTCAAACTGCTGCGCTTGTGGGGCGTGGTGCTGGTCGGAAACCTGGCCGGAGTCACGCTGTTCGCCGCCGGCGTGGCCTATGGCGATCTGTTTGGCGATCCGGTGCGCGCATCCTTCGTCAGCCTGGGTGAAGAAGTCATGAAAAACACCGCCACGCAGATGTTCACCAAGGGCATCGTCGCGGGCTGGTTGATCGCGACGATGGTATGGCTGATTCCCGCCGTGCACGAATCCAAGATCGTCATCATCACGGTGATGACCTATCTGATCGGCGTGGCCAACTTCACGCACATCATCGCCGGTGCCACCGAGATCGCTTATCTGGGGTTCGTCGGCAATATCTCGGCCGCCGAAGGCATTTTCCGATTCGGTGTGCCGACCTTGCTCGGCAACATCGTCGGCGGTGCCTTCATTTTCGCGCTGATCAGCCACGCACAGGTGCGGCGCGAAGTCTGATTGGATACGTGAATGAAGAGATCGTTAACGTGAATCACGCGCGGCGTGCCGACCTACCCTCGCCCGCTTGCGGGAGAGCGGTGGGTGAGGGCAACGACCCTGCCGCAGGCGACTCATTCTGCAGGGTGCCGCTCGCGGCGTGGCCGTTAGATCGATTTCTGAGAAGGCAACCATTTGGCGAAATGGTTTCATTTGTTGCTTTAAGTGAAACAACTATGTAAATTCGAGTGACGCATCCATTGGTATCACACCCATGTCCAGCAACGTCATACACCTCCGTCCGCCTAGCACGGATGTCGGTCATTTCGTTCGGCTCGGATCAACAGGACACCTATAGACAGTCGGATCCAACCAGTAGAGCCGCGCTGCTGCGTAGCAAAGACGGCCCAGCTTCTGTTTTCAACCGGGGCAAGTAATGAATGCCGTCGCCAAAACGCTCACGGAACTCAGTGACTATGCCGGCCTGTCCGGCATGGACGTCGCCAATGTGACCGAAGTCTCCAAGGCGACCGTTTCCCGTTGGACGACGGGCAAGGCATCTCCGCAGCCACGCACGCAACTCATACTCTCCGACCTGCACTATGTTGCGAACCGCTTGAGGGACTTCTATACCCCGGCCGAGGTGCGCGTTTGGCTTTACGGTCGAAACGACTTGCTCGATGGCAAGTCAGCCATGGAACTCATCAATGAAAATCGCACCGAGGATGTGTTGGCTGCGATTGAACGCCTGGGTGCCCTGGCGTATTTATGAGCCGTCTGTTCGACCGTGCGCTGCTTGAGCGAATCGAATCCCTCGGGACACAGGCAATCAGGCGGACGGTCTGGCGCGCGTCCTGGACGGCGCGAGATCCCCTGCTCGGCAGCGGTGGTGGCCGGTGGGCGCCGATCGAGGGGCCGGAGGTGCTCTACTGCTCTTGTGAGCACAACGGTGCTCTGGCGGAGGTGTACCACCATCTCTCCAAAGCGCCGATCTTTTCGTCCTCAGACAAATTGATTTGCGAATTGAATGTCAGAACCCGAAGCACGCTTGATCTGACGTCCGAATTCGCACTGGAGCACTTGGGCGTCAACAGAGAAGCCCTGCTGTCTCGAGATCCCCAGCGCACACAGCAGATCGGTGCGGCTGCGTGCTTCCTTGAATGTGACAGCCTGCTGGTGCCATCGGTCCGCTGGGATTGCAGCAATTTGGTTTTATTCGCGGATCGAATACTGCCGCAGGATGGCGTAGAGCTTCGTGCGAGCACCAACGTGAACTGGGCCGCGTGGAGAGAACAGCCGGAGGTCGCTGCCCGACTTCGAAAATAGCGGTGTGAATGGGGCGTAGCTTCGATGTCGGACCCGGCGGCAAGCTCGGTCGCCTGGCGCTGATCGTCCGGTCTGCGTCATCGTCGGTTCCGAAGGCGTTCACTAGAATCAGGCCGCGCGTCGGCCTGACTTTCTGTTCCCGCACCTGCGTCACGCACTCAGGATGACCGGGCTGTTCGATATCCGCGTCGTCTATCAGCAGGGGATCGTGCTTGGTAACGCGGCCGTAAACGAAACCATGGATGCCGCGCGTGCCCACCCGGCATTCGGTTCGAATCGGCGGCGCCACAAAGCGGGATCGATCAGCCGTCCGTGGCCGGTGCCATGCCGGCCCGGGCCCGCAGAAACGGCACGACTGCATCGCTGACGGCCTGCGGATGATCGACGAACGGCCAGTGGCCGCTGTCGTCGAGCACCACCATCTCGCTGACATCGAAGACCTCGCGCTGACGTTCGGCCTGTGCCAAGGGAATGTAAGGATCGCGAGCACCCCACACCACCAGCGCCGGTCGCTTCAGCGGCGCCAGTTGTGCGGCGATGCCATGCGACACGCGCGCAGGATCGCCGGTGGCGCGATACAGGCGCAGCACCGCGCGTCGCGTGCGCTTGTCGAAATCGTCGTACATCCGGTCGACGAAGGCGCGCGGCAGTCCGCGCGGATTGCCGTGACGCAGCAGTGTACGGAACGCTGCCGCAGGCGGCTGTCTGAACCCAGGCGCCGCTGTCGTTCTGATGCCACCAGCCATCGGGTGCGTCGGCGATCCAGCGTTCGGCAAAGGTCTGGCGAATCTGCGCCTCCCATTGCGGCTGGCCGTTGGCTTGCGCGATCTGTCTGTAGAGCGCGATACGGTCGGCGTTCTCGTCGGCGATCAGGCATCTTGACCGCATTGCGCTGCGCCAGCGGCACGGCGTTCGGATCGCGCAGTGCGATCAGCCCACGCTACCGCTGGACGACACCTACAGCTATGCCAGTGCGGGTTTGGGGGTGAACGTCTATGTGATCGACACAGGTCTCGACGCCTCGCATGTCGATTTCGCCGGCCGCATCGCCAGCGGCCGCAACTTCGCGGCCAACAGCACCGGGGGGGCTGCTGTGTCTGCTGCTGGGCGTAATTGCCCGACGCCGGACACGGTCAACACCGATGACTGCAACGGTCACGGCACACAGGCTTCCGGCACGGCCATGGGCACCACCTACGGCGGAATCTCCATGGCGAGTCCGGCGCCAGCGGCAAACAGCGGTATCGAAGCGGGACGGGGGCTGACTCCGTCCCGCTTCGCGTTGCGCGCGCGGCGCTTCCAGAGCGACACTTCCCGGGTTCATGGCCATTGCGCCAAAGCCACAATTCCGGGAAGCCCATGTTCAGAACCGCCTGCCTGTTTGTCGGCCTCATGCTGGCCGCACCTGCCGTGAGCACGGCCCAGAGCTTCGACTACCCGAACGCACGGCAGGGCACGGTCGTCGACGACTATTTCGGTACCCGCGTCGCCGATCCCTATCGCTGGCTCGAAGACGTCGACTCGCCGCAGACGCGCGCCTGGATCGAGGCCGAGAACGCCATTTCAAAACCCTTGCTGGCGAAGCTTCCGGAGCGGCCGGCGTTCGAAAAGCGCATGACCGAATTGTGGAACTACGAACGCAGCGGTACGCCGTTCACGCGCGCGGGCAAGCGCTTCTATCTCAGGAATGACGGCCTGCAGAACCAATCCGTGCTCTACGTCGAGAGTCCGATCGGCGCCACACCGCGCGTGCTGCTCGATCCGAACACGCTGTCGACCGACGGCACGGTCGCCTTGGCCGGAACCGTGGTGTCTCCGGATGGACGCTGGCTGGCCTATGGTCTGCAACGATCCGGTTCCGACTGGCTGGAGTTCCGCTTCCGCGACATCGCCAGCGGTGAGGATCGTACAGACACGCTCAAGCGCATGAAGTTCTCCGAGGTGTCGTGGACGCATGACAGCGCCGGCGTGTTCTATTCGCGCTATCCGGCACCACCGGCCGGCGCCGATCCCGGCACCTTCGACGACCTCGCCAACCAGAAGCTCTACTACCACGTCCTGGGCGAGGACCAGGCCAGGGACCGCTTGATCTATGAACGCCCCGAGCAGCCGAGGCTCGGCTTTGCCGGCGAGGTCACCGCCGATGGTCGCTGGCTGGTGGTTTCGGTCTGGGAGGGCACCAGCCAGAACCTGCTGTATGCCAAGGACCTGCAGACGCCGGATGCGCCGGTGTTCGACGGACCCTTGATCGGGCTGGTCGACGAGTTCCGCGCCGATTTCCTGCTGATCGGCAGTCAGGATTCGCGGCTGTTCGTGCTGAGCAATGACGGCGCCGAGCACAAGCGCGTGATCGCCTTCGAGCCTCTGAAGAACGCCACCGCCGAGGTCGTCATCCCCGAAGGCCCGGACACCATCGACACCGTGACGCGGGCCGGTGACGAACTGATCGTGCTGGCGATGCACGACGCAACGCATCGGCTGCGCCGCTATGGGCTCGATGGCGAGGCGCTCGGTGAGATCGGACTGCCGGGCCTGGGCTCGGTCACCGAAGTCGAAGGCGAAGCCGGTCAGTCCACGCTGTACTACGGCTTCGAGTCGTTCCTGCAACCGACCACCCAGTACGCCTACGACCTCGATCGCGGGCAAGGTTCGGTGTTTTTTGCACCGCAGCTTGCCTATGACCCCGATGATTACGTAACCGAGCAGGTGTTCTACCGCTCCGCCGATGGTACCCGTGTGCCGATGTTCATCAGCCACCGCAAAGGACTGTCACGCGAGCAGACGCACAGAACCTATCTCTATGCTTACGGTGGATTCGATCTCGCGCAGACACCGTCGTTCCAGGTTGAACGTCTGGTCTGGATGGAACGCGGCGGCATCTTCGCACTGGCGAACCTGCGCGGCGGCGGCGAGTATGGCGAAGCCTGGCACCGCGCCGGCACGCTGCAGAACAAGCAGAACGTGTTCGATGACTTCATCGCGGCGGGTCGCTATCTGGTGGCGCAGCGCTGGACCACGCCACGCCAGCTCGGCATCAACGGCCGTTCCAATGGCGGCCTGCTGATCGGCGCCTGCGTCAACCAGGCGCCCGGCCTGTTCGCGGCAGCGGTCCCGACCGTCGGCGTGATGGACATGCTGCGCTTCCAGAAATTCACGATCGGCTGGGCCTGGGTCAGCGACTACGGCTCCAGCGACGATGCCGGGATGTTCCCATCCTTGCGTGCCATCTCACCGGTGCACAACGTGAACCCTGACGCGGACTACCCGGCCGTGCTCGTCACCACCGGCGATCACGACGATCGCGTGGTGCCAGGACATTCGTTCAAGTACACGGCCGCCATGCAGGCCGCGGTGCAAGGCGATGCGCGACCCGTGATCATCCGCATCGATACCAAGGCCGGTCACGGCGGCGGCAAACCGGTGGCCAAGAAGATCGAGGAGTCCGCCGACATCTACGCCTTCCTGTGGCATTACACGGGACTTTGACGGCGTACCGCCACGGCGCCCTGAGCCGAGCGGCAGCATGGCATGATGCATCTTGACGGTTAACGTGAAACAGGCCCACTTCCGGGCATAAT
>NZ_JAVRIC010000032.1 GCF_031846245.1 Banduia mediterranea
CGGCGTGCGCCTGCTGGGCGTCGACGAAGTGGCACGCGCTACCTGCTGCTGCGCAACCGCGACGACCTGTCCGAAGCCCAGGCCCAGCACCTTGACCGCTTGCGCTGGCGCATTGAGGAGTACCACAAAGCCTGGAAGAGTGGCATCGGGGTTGAACGACAACGCTTTCAGAGCCCGGAGAATCTGGAACGGATGCTGGTGATCACCGCCTTCCTGGCCGTGCGTCTGCTGCAACTGCGCGAGCATTTGGATGCTCCGGCGGAAAGCGAGCCGATGCGATCCTGCGATACGGTGCTGACCCCCGAGCAGTGGAGCGTCCTGTGGCGTTCCAGCGAGCGTCGCCCGCTTCCCGATACGCCTCCCTCGCTACGCTGGGCGTGTTTGGCGATCGCCAGACTGGGCGGATTCGCCAACACCAAGCGCACCGGACGTCCGGGATGGGACACCCTCTGGCAGGGATGGGTGCGCCTCCAGGAGCGTGTCGAGGGCTATCAGATGGCTAAGCAGATGTGATCAAGAGACAGGGCTTTGCCGGGGGATGGTTACTTCGCGGCTTTGCGTCTCTGCGCGAAACCAAGCAGTTCAAGTCAGGTGCGGTCGCTGCAGATATTCCTCGGACTGCATTTCGATCAGGCGCGACTCGGTGCGCTGGAACTCGAACGCGAGGCGACGGCCCGCGTAGATTTCCAGCATCGGAACGTCCGCGGCGATCACCAGCTTGACGCCCCTGTCGTAGAACTCGTCGACCAGATTGACGAAGCGTCGTGCGGTGTCCTCGTCGGCTTCGCGTAACTGCGGAAGGCCGGACAGCAGCACCGTGTGATAGCAGCGCGACAGCTCGATGTAGTCCGCCGCGGCGCGGGCTGTTCGACACAGGTCCTTGAAGTCGAACCACACGACGTCGGAGGCCACGCGTCGCGTCAGCACCGGCCGTCCGAGGATGTCGATTTCCACATCCTGAGCATAAGTGTCGCCGGATAGCCGCTCGAACATCCGCCGGAATGCGGCTTCGGCTTCGCTGTTCGCCGGTGTGTAGTACAGCGGTGCCGCGGTGAGTGCGCGCAGGCGGAAATCGTTGGGGCTGTCCACGTGCAGCACGCGGCAATTGGCTTTGATGCGCTCGATCGCCGGCACGAAGCGTTCGCGCTGCAGGCCCCCGCGATACAGACCGTCCGGTTCGACGTTGCTGGTCGCCACCAGGGTGACGCCTTCGCGGAACAGCACTTCGGTGAGGCGGCCGAGGATCATCGCGTCGGCGATGTCCGAGATGAAGAATTCGTCGAAGCACAGCACGCGCGCTTCACCCGCGATCTCCTCGGCGACCAGCGCCACGGGGTCCTGTTCTTCCAGGTAGCGCTTGCGCCGCTGATGAACATCCAGCATGAAACGATGGAAGTGCGTGCGCAGCTTGCGGCGCAGCGGCAGCGTCTCGAAAAAGCAGTCCATCAGGTAGGTCTTGCCGCGGCCGACGCCGCCCCACAGATACAGGCCCTGTACCGGCTCCGGGCGAGGCCGCCGCAGACTGAAACGCAGCTTCGGGCGCGGCGCGTTCAGCTCGTCGTAGACTCGTTGCAGGCTGTCGACTGCACGTTGTTGCGCGATATCCGCGACGAAGCCCTTGCGCTTCAGGTCGCGCTGATATCGTTCGAGGGGAGTGTCATTCACGGCGGCGAAGGATACTCCATCGCATTCGCATGGGTTCCGTCGACTTCGCCGCAGTGCCGCAGGATCGTCTCGCGCGCCAGGCGGCAGGCCAGTGCCACGGAGGCTCGGTCCGTACCCGAAACGTGGACCGGCTCGAACAGCTCGACCTCCAGCCGCGACGGATTCGGCAGTATCTGTCCGTCTCCGAGAAAGCGGCGGCTGCCGCGGATCACGGCCGGCACCACCGGCACGCCGGCGTGCGCCGCCATCAGGAAAGCGCCACCGTGAAACTTGAGCAGCGCCGGATCCGCCTTGAACGTTCCCTCGGGGAAAACGGCGAGCGACTCACCCTGACCCAGACGCCGGATCAGCGTGCGCAACTGTGCGGCGCCGGCGCGCTTGGACTCGCGTTCGACGAATCGCACGCCCATGGCCTTGATCACGCGCCCGGCCAGTGGCCAGTTGGCGGCCCCGTGCTGAACCACGAAAGTGAAGCGCCAAGGCAGGCCGGCCATCAGCAGCGGGCCGTCAAGATAGCTTGCGTGATTGCTGACGACCACACAGGGTTCCGCGGGAAGCCGTTCCTGGCCTTTCACGCGCAGCGGCGTGCCTACGCACCACAGCCAGACATGCACCGCATTGCGACCGACCCAGCGGCGTTGGCGCAGGCCCGGCATCAGCAGCGCCAGCGGGGCGCCGATCAGCAGCAGCACGAGAACCGCCAGTGTCAGCGCATAGAGCCCGTAAAGGCGACGAAGAAGATTCGGAATCATGGAACTGCGATTATAGAAAGCATTTCCGCTTCCGGCGTACCGACGCATGCCCAGACACCGCTATGCCGAATCCCTGCTGCCGCCGCGGCCAGCCGCGCAGGACGAGGCCCGGATCGAGCGCTTCGTCGACGCAGTGTGGCTGGAGCAGGGATTGTCGGCGCAGACGCAATCGGCCTACCGTTCCGATCTCGGCCTGCTGGCGCGTTGGCTGCTCGGTCGGAACCGGAGTCTGGAGCGTGCCAGCGAGGCGGACCTCAAAGCCTATTTCGCGTGGCGCGCGCGCGAGCCGGACGGTTGGCCGTTCGCGGCGCGCACGCAGGCGCGCCTGCTCAGCAGCCTGCGCCGCTTCTATCAGCAGCTGCTGCGTGACGGCGAGCGCCGCGACGATCCCAGCGCGCGCATCAGCGGTCCCAGGCTCGGTCGCCCGCTGCCCAAGACCTTGTCCGGACATGATGTCGAGCGTCTGCTGGCCGCGCCCCCGGTCGGGGAACCGCTGGGACTGCGTGATCGCGCGATGCTGGAATTAATGTACGCCAGCGGTCTGCGCGTGTCCGAATTGGTGAGCCTGCGATCCGATCAGTACAGTCCCAATGCGCAGGCGGTTCAGCTTGTCGGAAAAGGCGGGCGCGAGCGTCTGGTGCCGGTGGGCGACGAGGCCGATCATTGGCTCGGCCGTTACCTTGAACAGGCGCGGCCCGTCCTGATCCGGGGCCGCGCCTCGGAGGTATTGTTCGTCAGCCAGCAGGGTGGAGCGATGAGCCGCCAGAATTTCTGGTTGCGACTCAAGGCGCATGCGCAGGCAGCCGGCATCCGCCAGACGCTGTCGCCGCATACCCTGCGGCACGCCTTCGCGACGCACCTGGTGGATCACGGTGCCGACCTGCGCGTGGTGCAGATGTTGCTGGGACACAGCGACCTGTCGACCACGCAGATCTACACGCATGTGGCGCGTGCGCGCCTCAAGAGCCTGCATGCCCGGCACCATCCGCGCGGCTGACGGCGCACCCGTGTTCAGGCTGTGTTCAGGCCGCGACTTCAACAGGATTGAATGTGCGAGAACTTGCGTGGTTCAAATTTGTCATACTCGCGCCCCTCATGTTGTTTCGTGCCCGCCCGATGAAACCGATACTGCGCCTCAGCTTTCTGCTGTCTCTTGGTCTTGCCGCCTGTGGCGGAGACCAGCCCGCCGAACCCGCGACCGAAACCAAGCCGGCCACAGCGCCGGTGGCTCTGGAAGTGGCACCGGAAGTCAGCGAACAGGAGCGCGAGCAGATCGTCGCCAATCTGCAGGCGCATCTGCCGGAACTGACGCCCGACGCGATCCGCGGCACGCCGATGCCGGGCATCTTCGAAATCCAGAGCGGGCAGGTCTTCGGTTACGTCTCCGAGAGTGGCCGCTACCTGATCGAAGGCGATCTGATCGATCTGCAGACCGGAGTCGCGCTGACCGAGGAGCGCCGCAAGGCGCAGCGTGTGGCGATCCTGGACTCCCTGCGGGACGATCACGTGATTTCCTATGCGCCGCCGTCCGGCACTCCGGTCAGGCATTCGGTCTGGGTGTTCACCGATGTCGACTGCGGCTATTGTCGCAAGCTGCATTCCGAGCTGGACAGCTATCTGGCGAAGGGCATCAAGATCAACTATCTGTTCTATCCGCGTTCCGGGCCCGGTTCGCCCTCGTTCAACAAGGCGGTCTCGGTGTGGTGTGCCGACGACCCGCATGCCGCGATGACCACGGCCAAGAACGGCGCCAGCATCGAGGCCAAATCCTGCGAGAACCCGGTCATGGACGACTATCGTCTGGGGCAGGAGATGGGGCTGCGTGGCACGCCGATGATCGTGCTCGACGATGGTGAAGTCGTGCAGGGCTATCTGCCGGCGGCCGCGCTGGCAGCGCGCCTCGCTTCCGCTCCGAAAGCCGATCCGGTCCCGGCCAAATCCTGATCGACGTGGCCGACGGCCATGAGCACTCCTCGAACCCAGACGCGCCGCCGGTAGCGCCCAAGGTACGATCGCATCGCGCGCTGGTGCTGCTGCTCGGCGCCCTGGCTTCGTTCGGTCCCTTGTCGATCGACATGTATCTGCCGAGCTTCCCGAGGCTCGCGCAGGTGTTCGGGGCCAGTGAGGCCAGCATCCAGCTCACGCTCGGCGCCTACATGATCGGCGTGGCCGGCGGTCAGTTGGTCTATGGGCCGCTGATCGATCGTTTCGGTCGACGCCGCCCCCTGATGCTGGGCCTGATGCTGTACATCGCCGCCTCGTTCGGATGCGCCATCGCCGCGAGCGCGGAACAGCTGATGCTGTGGCGCCTGTTGCAGGCACTGGGCGGTGCGGTCGGTATCGTCTGCTGCCGCGCGATCGTGCGCGATCTGTTCGAGCCGCGCGAGGGCGCGCGGGTGCTGTCGATGCAGATTCTGGTCATGGGCGCGGCACCGATCCTCGCGCCGACTCTGGGTGGACAGATGCTGCTGTTCGCCGACTGGTGGGCGATCTTCGTGTTTCTGGGTCTGGTGGGCGTCGCCTGCCTCTTTGCCGTACACCGCATGCTGCCGGAAACCCTGCCGCCGCAGGCGCGCGCGCAGCGTTTGGCGCTGAGGCGGGTGATTTCAGACTACTGGCGTCTGCTGCGTCACCGTCGTCTGATCGGCTTCGCCTTGACCAGCGGTTTGGGTTTCGCCGGAATGTTTGCCTATATCGCGGGTTCGCCGTTCGTGTTCGTCGAACTCTATGGGGTCTCGCCGCAGCGTTTCAGTGTGCTGTTCGGCATCAATGCCGCGGGTTTCATCGCCGCGTCCCAGGTCAATGCGCGCTTGCTGCGTCGTTTCGAGCCGGAGGCGATCCTGCCCAAGGCTTCGATGCTCTATGGCGTTTCGAGTCTGGTGCTGGTGGCGGTGGCAGCCACGCAGTGGGGCGGCATCACGGCCTTGATGATTCCGCTGTTCGCGACCTTGTGCAGCCTCGGCATGATGGCGCCGAACGCCACGATGCTGGCGCTGGCGCCGTTCCGGCGGGAAGCCGGCACCGCCTCGGCCTTGACCGGCATGTTGCAGTTGGGCGCTGGTGCGCTCAGCGGGGCGCTGGTGGGCCTGTTCGCCAACGGCACGGCCTTGCCGATGGCCGGGATCATCCTGGTCTGGGCGGTGCTCAGCGCGCTATGCCTGCGCATGGGCCAGCGCGCCGCGCGCCGCGCGCTGGCCGATCAGGCGGCGCCGGCTTCGAGCAACTGAGCGGTCTCGGCGAAGTACAGCGCGGCGCGGATCGTACGTCCCGGCATCAGGCCGCCGAGCAGGCGCACATAGACTGCCATCTGCGAGGCATAGCGTTGCCCGGCCTGCGCCACGTACGCGTCCAGCAGCGAAGCCTCGACCGGCCGCGCCGCCGCCTTGTAGTCGATGATCCAGAGCGTGCCGTCGGCGTCCTCGAAACAGCGGTCGATCACCGCAGAGACCCAGCGGTCGTCGAGATAGGCGGCCAGGTGATACTCGTTGCGGGCCCAGGGTTTGGCGTCGAGAATCCAGCGGCCGCGTTCGCTGTCCAGCGTGCGCGCCACCAATTCCAGCACGCGTGACACGGCGGCAGCCACCTGTGGCGCCGGCAGGCCCATGCGGCGCAAGCCGGCGGCCAGGGAATCGCGCCGCGAGGCACCGCGGTCGCTCCAGGCCGCGAGGCCGTCCTTGGCGATCTTCTCCAGCGTCTCGTGATAGAGCGTGCCGACGAGTTGGGCGTAAATGTCGCCCGGCGCGATGTCCTCGGCGCGCCATTCAAGCTTGTTGTCCTGTGCGTCGAGCACCGCTTCGCTGGGCTTGAGGGTCCGGGTTTCGACCGGGCGATAGAGTCCGCTCAGATCCGGCTCGAAACGGTAGTTCAGCGGCAGACGCGGCGCGCGCGGCACCGAGGCGTCCCGATCGGCGGCGGCTTCGCTGTCCGCGGTCTGCGTGAAGGCGCTCCATTGCGGCGCGATCACCGGTTCCAGCAGGCGCGCGAACGAATGGGCGGCGAATTTCGGCAATCCCGCATCGTCGGTGTCGGCACAGGCGTACAGCCGCAGGCTGCACTTGGCGCGAGTGACCGCCACGTAGAGCAGGCGCAGGGTTTCGGCGCGGCGTTCGGCGACGTGCTGTTCGTGTACCCAGTCATAAAGACGGTGCGCGGGGTCGTCCTCGGCCAGGGTCTGCGGCGGCTGCGGGACCAGCAGTTCCGCGCCGCGCAGCGCGCGCAGGTGCCACAGCGGCTTGTCTTCGTTGCGCGGGCCCTTGTGCGTACCGACCAGCAGCACATGGTCGAATTCCAGGCCCTTGGCCTTGTGCACCGTCATCACCTGAATCTGGCCGGCGCGCGGCGAGGCATAGAGCTGGTCGAGGCCGCGTTGCAGCGCTTCAAGATCGGCGATTGCACCGCCGCGGCTGTGCTGGCGCAACAGGCGCTGGGTCGCGCGCAGATCGTCGAGTTCATCGCGATCGATACAACCGGGCCCGCCGAGCGCCTGCCACAAGGCCTCGGTGCGATCCGCGAGATGGGTGCGCAGCGCGGCGTCGCGCGCGCAGGCCTTGAGTGCAGCCAGCAGGCGCGCGACTCGGGCGCGGCCTTCCTCGCTGAGCGCGGCATCGTCGGCGCGCTCGCGCAGGCGCTCCGGCCAGGGCCGCTCGCGCTGAGCGCGCGACAGGACCAGCAGGTCCGCCCAGCTCAGGCCCACGAACGGCGCACGCAGCAGTTGCGTCCACGACAGGCGGTCCGCCGGGTGCCACAGCGCGCGTGCCGTGGCCACGTAGTCACGTACCGCCGGCAGGGCGGCGAGCGCGTCGATGTCCTGGCAGGCCGGAGACAGGCCGCGTACGCGCAAGGCGCGGATCACCGGCGCGAGCACGCCGCGCGTGCGTCCGAGCACGGCCACGCTGCCGCCCTGAATCAGTTGCGCCGCGTCGGCGGCGACGCGCATCGCAGCCGCGTCTTCCTGTTCGCGCGCGAAGCCGAGAATCTCGACGCCGCCCGGCGCGCAGATGCGCTGCGGCACGCTCGGCGAAAACGGCACCAGGCCGATATCGGCGTCCTCCTGGGGCGGGAAGATCCGCTCGAACGCGGCGTTGAACCAGTCGACCACGGCCGGCAGGCTGCGAAAGTTCGCGGACAGCGCCAGGCAGCGCAGCGGCAGTTCGCCGAGCCGCTGTTCGCGCCACAGGTCCAGGAACAGCCGCACCTCGGCCTTGCGGAAGGCGTAGATCGATTGCTGCGGATCGCCGACCAGGAACAGCGAGCGACCGTCGCCGGGCTGCCAGCCCTCGGTGAGTTGCAGCAGCAGCGCGATCTGCGCCTCGCTGGTGTCCTGCATTTCGTCGACCAGCAAATGGCGGATGCGGCGGTCGCTGGCGAGCAGCGCCTCGCCGTAGGCGGCGCCGTGCTCGCCCGGCGGGCGCAGGGCCGCCAGTGCGGATTGGGCGATCTGCTGGAAATCGGTTTCGCCGCGTTCGCCGAAGACAATGCGCAGGTGCGCGGCCAGCCGGCGCATCACGCGCAGCAGCGCACGCTTGAGTTCACGCAGGGATTCGGGATAGTCCGCGTCCGGCAGCTTGCGCACCGCCACACAGGCGGCTTCGAGCCGGCCGTCGCCGTCCCAGGCTTCGCACAGGTCTTTCATGCGCGCGGTGTAGGCCTGGCCCTTGATGAAGCCGCTCCTGATGCTGATGCCACCCTTCTTGCGCAGGCCGTCGCTGTTGGTCAACAGCAGGCCGATCAGCTGGCGCCACTGCGGCAGGGCGTCGGCGCTGGCGTCCGGCCAGGCCTCGATGTCGGTGGCCCAGGCGAACAGTTCGTGTTGTCGCGCGGCCTCGTGTGCGATCAGCACCAGTTCGGTACAGGTGGCGTCGCCGAGCAGGTTCTGCAGCTCATGCAGGCTGTGCTCGATCATCAGATGCAGCAGTTCGCTTTCGGCGGATTCCCAGGCTTCGTCGCTGGCGCGCAGCAAACGCGGCAGCCATTGCTCGCGGCGCGCCAGCATGTCCGCCAGACGCGGCAGCAGGCGGTCGATGCGGTTGTCGGCGAGACGCAGCAGGACTTGCAGGGCGTCATGGTCCTCGGCGGCGAGGTCGCGGTCTTCGAGTTCCGCGAACAGGCGCGTGACCGCCTCGGCGTAGAGCGGCCAGGCATCATCGGCGATGCGCACCGGTCCGCCGAGTCCGGAACTCAGCGGCAATTGTGTCGCCAGTTGGGCGTTGAAGCTGTCGATGGTGGTGGCGCGCAGGCGGGCCGGCGCGTCCAGCAGATGCCAGCCGCGCGCACGATCGTGCGCCAGCAGACGCGTGGCGGCGGCATGCGATTCGGCGCCATGGGCGTCGCCGGGCGCCGGACCGTGGAGTGCCGCGCGCAAGGCCTCCAGCACGCGATTGCGGATTTCGGCGGCGGCCTTGTTGGTGAAGGTGATCGCGACGACCTGCTCGGGTTCCTCGACGGTCGCCAGCGCGCGCAGCATGCGCTGCACCAGCAGGCCGGTCTTGCCGGAGCCGGCCGGCGCCATCGCCAGGATGTGATGCTCCAGATCCAGCGCCTCGGCGCGCGCGGCGGCGTCGGGCAGGGGGCTCATTCGGCGTCGTCCAGATCACGTCCGGCCAGCGTCAGCAGCTCGGCGTAGTTGGAGCGCGCATTCACATCGGGACGCAGCACCGCCTCGCCCGCGAGAAAGCCGCGCGCCGCCTGTTCCAGACCAGCGCGCCACAGCGACAGCAGTTCGTCCCAGTCATGCTTGATGCTGCCGGTATCGGCCTCGATCAGGCGTTCGCGCCAGTTGGTCAGGGCCGACAGCGCCGGATGGCCGTCCTTGAGATGCGCGAAGCAGATCGCGTCCACGCGCGGCACGCCGGTGGCCGCGCCGACCGCGTGGCTGGCATACAGCGGCAATTGTGGCTCGCTCATGCGATCCACGTTCCAGCCGCGCGGGTCGGCCTCGCGGCCGGTCTTGTAGTCCAGCACCATCCAGCGTTCGCCGTCGGGTGTGCTGATACGGTCGATGCGGTCGATGCGCAGCCGCAGCGGCAAACCGCCAACCGTCGTTTCGACCGGCGACTCCAGGCGCTCGACGTGAAACGCATCGACACGGCGACGTTCGTGGGCCAGCCATTGCGCGACCACGTCGGCGATGCGTTCGCGTTCCAGCGAGACCTGCACCGCGCCGTAGTCCGCCACCGGCATCTGCTGCACCAGCAGCCGATCCAGCGATTCGCCAACCATCGCGCCCAGCGCTGCCGCGTCGCGCGCGGCAAGACCCTGGCTGTCGTGCAGTTGCGACCAGACGCTTTCGAGCACGCCGTGCACTACATTACCCTGCGTGCGTGGATCGAGTCCGCGGCGCGGCAGCTCGAGTCCGCGTACGCCCAGGCGATACAGGCAGAACGCGAAGAACGGCGATTCGAACCAGGCGCGGAACAGACCGGAATCGGCGCGCAGGCCCAGCAATTCCTCGGCCGATACCGCCGGCACCGGATCGCTGGCCGGGATCAGCGCACGCGAACCGGCCGCGGTTTCGTGATCCAGTGCGCAGGCCAGTCGCGGTGAGGGCTCGGCCTGCCACGACGGCGCCGCGGCGAACAGCGCAGACGGCAACAATTCGGCACCGCGTTCGTCCACTTCGGGGCAGTACAGACGCACCTCCGGCGCGCGCGTTTGCAAGGCCGCCGCCAAGGCACGCGCATGCTCCAGGGTCGGTGCCGGCGCGGCACCCGGCACGCCGGCGGCGATCTGCAGCTCCAGCGGCAGATAGGCCGAGGCCTCGGCCGGCAGCGGAATCGCGGTGGCGTCGAGGTCGGCGACGTGGAGCACGTCGCAGGGCAGGCTCGCGGCCTCGTCGAGCCGCATCAGCAGAATCGGTTGCAGGTGATCGGCGCGGACTTCGAAGCGCGTCGCGCGCGCCAGCTCGCGCAACCAAAGCAGGGCTTCCCCGGCATTGACGCGGCCAAGCTGGCCGTCCATCGCCGAGAATCGGGCGAGCAGGCGCGGCCATTCGCGCAGGGTCTGGAACGAAGCGGAATCCAGTGCCATCGAACCGGGCCAGCCGAGTGTCTCCAGTCTGGCGTCGTAGTGTGTGGCCCAGTCGCTGGGCAGGGCGCGCGCGCTGGCCGATCGGATCGTGTTCGCCAGCGTCTCGAAGCGTTCACGCATCGGCGGCGCCAGCACTTCGAGCAAGCGCGGCATGCGGATCTGCGGCCAGCCGCGATCGCGCAGACGCTCGTCGCTGCGCGCCAGGGACAGTCGTTCGGCGTCCGTCCAGATCGCGGACGACAGCAGCAGACGGCTGATCGAGGCCGGCGCATTGCCCTGAAGACGCAGTTCGCAGACCGCCAGCGCCGCGTCGATGTAGGGCTGGTCGACCAGGGGGCGACCGCTGTCCCAGCGCCATGGGCAGGGGCGTGGCCCTTCGCTGGCCTGTTCCAGCCACGGCGCCAGGATCGGCCGGAAACTCGATTCAAGCAGTTCTCGGCGGCCGTCCGGGTCCGGCAATGCGACCACGATGCGGGGCGGTGCCTGGGTTTGCCCGACGCTCGGGGCGAGCTGCGCGCGGATCGCCAGGGCGATGTTGCGGAATTGTGTTTCGGCGTCGGCCGGTCGCTGCGCGAGCAGCTGGCTGGGTGGCGTGTCCGGCGTCGCCCAGTCGATGTCACTGCCTGCCGCACGCAGGCTGTCCAGCAGCGCCTGTTCGTTGGGTGCAGGTGCGTTGACGAATCCCGCCAGCCGGATTCTCGCGGGCACCGATTCCACGCCGCTGTCGATGCGCCGTGCCAGTGCTTCCGGCAGTTGTGCGCCGCTGAGCCAGTGTTCGCGCCGCATGCGTGCGTGTACGCGCTGTCGCCAGCGCAGAAACGCGGCGTGATCCTCGCGCAGGCTGCCGGAATGGCCGGTGCCTGCGGGCTCCAGACGCATGCGATAGCGGATCGCGAGCTGATCGGCACGCCGCGCCTCGCGTGCCGCCGACAGGGGAGCCAGCAATGCCGCGCCGGCCTCGTCCGCGCTGATTGCATCGCGCCACAAGGCGAGTTCCTGACTGGCGTGCAACAGTTGTTCCTGGGGCCAGCCGGCGGCCCAGGTGGTCTGTGTCCACTGGCGCAGGCTGAAGATCGCGGGGGCCTCCCAGACGGAGCTGCCGCTGGCGCGCCGTGCAATGGAATCGTCTTCGCGCAGGGCTCTGGCGAGGCGATCGCTGGCTGTGAGGGTCAACAAGGGATCCGCGAGCCGGTGGGAGAATCGTCGAGCTTACGCCGTCGCACAAAAAAATCGTACCGGCTGCGACCGGTCCGCTTGCCCAGGCATCATTAGACTCTGTCGTCGATCAATTCCCCCGGCAGGGGTCTCCCCCCGACCGCCGCATGCAACCGGATTCCTTCATGCTTCGATTCGTCGTCGTGCTCACGACCATGCTTGTCAGTTTTCCGCTTCACGCCGAAGCGCCGTTTTCATTCGCCACCACACCGGGCCAGCTGCCCAAGACCGTGGTGCCCGAGCACTACGAATTCAACATCGCGCCGGACCTCGACACGCTGACGTTCCGCGGCCATGAGAGCATCACGATCCGCGTGGTGGAGGCAACCGATCGTCTCGTGCTCAACGTCCTGGACATTGAGGTGCAGCGCGCGCAACTCGGCGGCCCGGCGCTGGGCGGCGAAAATCTCATGGCCCAGGCACGGGTGGATGCCGAGCGACAGACGCTGAGCCTGGATTTCGACCGGACCCTTGATCCCGGGCAGTACGAACTGGAGCTGGACTATACCGGCGTGATCGGCGCGCAGGCGCAGGGGCTCTACTACGACCGCTATCCGGCGCCGGACGGCAGCGAGAAGTTGCTGCTGGGCACGCAGATGGAGCCGACCGACGCCAGGCGGCTGCTGCCATGTTGGGACGAACCGGTGTTTCGTGCCAGCTTCGAGATGAGCGTGGATGTGCCGGAGCGCTTTTCGGCCTATTCGAACATGCCGGTCGCGAACACCGAGACTCTGGACGGAGGGCTCAAGCGCGTACAGTTCGGACGCACTCCGAAGATGCCGAGCTATCTGATCGTGCTGGTGGCTGGCGAACTTGAAGCGCTCAGCGGCGAGCGTGACGGAATCCGGCTGTCGGTGGTCGCCACCGAAGGCAAGATGGCCAGCGCCGAGTACGCGCTGCGCATTTCCGGCGAGCTGCTGCACTACTACAACGACTACTTCGATCACGCCTATCCGCTACCCAAGCTTGACCAGTTGGCGATGCCCGGCGGCTTTGGCGGCGCGATGGAGAACTGGGGCGGCATCGTCTATAACGAGACCGCGCTGCTGTACGACCCGGCGAAGGATTCCAATGACACCGAACAGCGCGTGTTCCGCGTGGTGGCGCACGAAATGGCGCACCAGTGGTTCGGCGATCTGGTCACCATGGCCTGGTGGGACAACCTCTGGCTCAATGAAGGCTATGCCTCGTGGATGGAAACCAAGGCCAGCGATCACTTCAATCCCGACTGGAACGTGTGGCTGCATGCCAATGGCGATCGCGAAAAGGCCATGAGTCAGGACGCGCGCGTGACCACGCATCCGATCCAGCAGACCGTGGAGAACGAAAGCCAGGCCAGTGACGCCTTCGACGACATCACGTATCTCAAGGGTCAATCGTTCATCCGCATGCTGGAAACCTATCTCGGCGAAGACAGCTTCCGCAGCGGTATTCGCGACTACGTGGATCGCCACGCCTACGCCAACACCACCACCGAAGATCTGTGGACCGCGCTGGAAGCCGCGTCCGGCAAGCCGGTGCGCAAGATCGCCAGTGACTGGACGCTGCAGCCAGGATTTCCGCTGCTCACCGTGGCGGCGCGCTGCGTGGACGGCCGCCGCATCGTGAGCCTGAACCAGAACCACTACAGTGTGGACGGACATGCCGATTCGGGCCGCCTGTGGAATATCCCGGTCGAACTGGGAACGCGCGACGGTGATTCGGAATACGTGCTGCTCGATCAACGCGAGAAGAACTTCGAGCTGGCGTCCTGCGCCGGAACCCTGGTGATGGACCCGCAGGCGGTGGGCTACTTCCGTGTTCGCTATGCGCCCGATCTGCTGAAGGCTCTGACGAGTCAGCTGCCACAGGTTCCGGCCCCGGCCCGCCTCAAGCTGATTTCGGATTCCTGGGCGCTGCTGGTCAACGATCAGCTCGAACTGGAACAGTATCTACCCATCATCGACGCGCTGGGTGACGAGCAGCAAACCGCAGTCTGGGAAGAGTTGGTGGACAATTTCGCCAAGTTGGACGAGGCGGCCGAAGGCGCGTCGGTGCAGACTGCGCTGCGCCGCGCGATGGTGGCCCGGCTGCGGCCCAGGTTCGGCGTCCTGGGCTGGACCGTGCGGGACAGCGACCCGGTCGAAACCAGAAAGCTTCGCGCCAAGCTGATCGGTGCATTGGCCGCGTTCGGCGACCAAGCCGTCATCGACGAAGCACAGTCCCGATTCCAGGCGTTCCTGGATCGGCCGGAGGCGCTGGATCCGTCCTTGCGCCGGACCGTCGTCCGGATCGCCGGCAAGCACGCCGGTTCCAGGACCTACGAGATACTGCTTCAGCGCGCCAGGTCCGCAATGACCACCGAGGAGAAGAATCTGTATGTCGGTGCGCTGGCCGGGGCCGAAAGTCCCGAGCTGGCCGAGCGGACGCTGGCGCTGTCGTTGTCCGACGAGTTTTCACCGCTGATCGCGCTGCGTATTCCGTTCCAGGTGGCCGACGGGCACACCGACTTGAGCTGGACGTACGTCACCGAGCATGCCGACGACTACCTTGCGCGTTTGGCCACGTTCCAGCGTAACGGCTTCTTCGGCCATGTCGCCGCCGCCTCATCGGATTCTGCCCGTGCCGACGAAATGGAGGCCTTCGTCAAGCAACGCCTGCCGGCCGAGGCCTACGATGCCTCGCACGAAGCCGCCGAATTGATCCGTTTCCATGCGCGGCGGCGCGAATTGTTGCTGCCACAGATCCAGGCGTTGTGGGGCGCGGCCGACCCGAAGCGGTAAGCCGTGCGCCGTTGTTCCAGCACTCGTCCAGCGAGCGTCATCCTCCTCTCCCGCAAGCGGGCTGATGCGTGAAAGCGCGGTAGATGTGGGTGATGTCATCGAGGCGCTGGAGCCTGCGCCAGCCGGTCCGGGGGCCGGGTTTGCCGTCGGACTGGCGTCCGAGGAATCCTTCCGGGGCAGCGATCATGCGCAGCGCCTGGCGCAGGGTCGGCTCGGTCGAGGGAGTCGGACGCCGGTGCAGCGGACCTGCAGCTGGGCGGTGCGGGCCTGGGCGGTGGCGCGGCGCGGCACACTCAGCGCCAGCACGCCAGCCACGGGCTGAGCCTGCATGAAATCCCACAGGGCATCATGGTCCTGGGTCATGCGCCGGGTCCGCTCGGCGTGCACCAGGAGCCGCGCGCCATGGGGCTGGCCCTGTGCCGCGAGCAGCAGTTCATAAAGATCAGCTTCGCGATCGCCGACGCTGACCACGGTGCTTGCGGGGAGTTGCTGTTGCAGCCGTGTGGCGGCGGCAACGCTCACCAGCCACTTGGCGCTTTTCCTTGTCGTCCAGTGTCCGGTCGTGCCGCTCAGCCCTCCGGGACGGGGCTCATGGGAGGACGACTATTTCCAGAGGGCGCAACAGGGCCGCACTCGGCGGCGATGCGAGCGTATGAACCCCACTCAAGTGCTCAGAAGTTTCCAGACCTGATCCAGGCACAGCACCAAGAAGATCAGGGCGCAGACGCCCATTCCGAGATTGCCCTTGAGCCCATTTCGCCAGGGCGCGGCGATGCGTTTGCTGTTGAGCAGCCACAACAGGGTGATCGCCAGAAACGGCATGAACAGCGCGCCGAGCACACCGTAGCCGATGATCAGCACGAAGGGCCGGTCCAGAAACAGCAGGCTCATCGGCGGAAAGCTCAGCCACAGAATGTAGCCGCGATAGTAGCGACCGCCTGCACGCGTATCCGGATGATTGTCCGGCAGGCGTCTGAGCCGGCCGGCGAAGTCGGCGAACATCAGCGAAACCCCGTTCCATACGCCGATCAGCGACGAAAACGAGGAAGCCCAGAAGCCGAGCAGGAAAACCACGGCCATGAGGCGGCCGTAGCGCTGTCCGAGCACATCGGCAAGATCGACCAGACCGCGCGCACCGCCGGCGAGGGCGATGTTCGCCGAATACAGCAGTTCGGCTCCGACCACCAGCATTGCGGCGACAAACAGGCCCGTCATCAGATAGGCCACGGTATTGTCGAGGCGCATCACGCGAATCCAGGCCGGACCTTGCCAGTGTTTCTCGCGAATCCAGTAGCCGTAGGCGGCGAGGGTGATGGTGCCGCCGACGCCGCCGGCCAAGCCGAGGGCGTAGAACAGGCCGCCCTCCCGCGGTACCGACGGCACCAGCCCGGCGGCGATCTGTCCGAGATTGGGCAGCGTCACGGCGGCGGCGCCGACGACCGTGACGAACATGACCCCGACCAGCACCGCCACCACCTTTTCGAACAAGGCATAGCGCCCGAACCACACCAGCAGGCCGCCGAGCAGGCCATTGCCGATCGCCCAGGTCTTGAGGCCGATGGCCGGAAACAGCGCGGCCAGCGGCAATCCGGACGAAGTCATCGCGGCCGCGCCATAGACGAAACCCCAGATCAGGATGTACGGCGCGAAATAAGCGCTGGTCCAGCGCCCGAGGCCGTGCCAGCCCTGGAACAGGGTCTGACCGGTCGCCAGCGTCCAGCGCCCGGCACCTTCCACCAGAACGATCTTGAGCAGGCAGCCGACCACCGCCGCCCATAGCAGTGCATAGCCGAAGCGCGAGCCGGCCACCAGTGCGGCGACGAGATCGCCGGCCCCGACGCCGGTGGCCGCCGCGACCAGGCCCGGGCCGACGAGACGCCAGCGCGGCGCAGGTCCATCGGCTGAAGTTTGTGATTTATCCATGGGCGGGCCTATCGCTTGCGTCGGTACAGCCACATCGTCAGCGGTGCACAGACCGTGGCGATCACGGCCGGAGCGAACACCGCCCAGCCGAGTTGGGCGAGCGTTACCTTGCCATTCATCAGCCCGCGTATGGCCGTGACCAGCAGCGCCACCGGATTGATCCTGACGAAGCCCTGCAGCCATGCCGGCATCGTCGCGGGATCGACGTAGATGTTGGAGGCGAAGCTCAGGGTGTTGGCCAGCGCACCGCGGGGTCGGATGTGCGCCGGTGTATCGAGCACGGCGCGCAGTGCGTCGTCTTCGGCGGAACCGATCCGGTGGCCGTCGGCGCTCATGCCGGTTCACTCACGTCGTTGTCTTCGGCGGTCGCCGGCTGGCCGGTCAGCGCGAAGAACACTTCGTCCAGGCTCGGTTGGCCGAGCGAGAACCCGGAGGCTTCGATATTGGCCGCCGCGAGACGGATCAGCAATGGCGTCGCCTGCATGCGTACGGCGGTGGTCCTGCCTGCGCCGTTGGCGCCGAGTACGCCGTAGCTGCTGCCGCGCTGCACTTGCAGGGCGATGCCGTCCACGGCACGCGTGGATCCGAAATGCTTGAGCAGGCCCTGCGTTTCGATGGCGGCGTCGGTTGGCACGGTCGGGTCTTGTCGGTTCGGTCCGTTCGAGGGGATCGAAGCACCGTATACGAAGGCCGGGAATGTATCAGGCTCGGTTGATCAAAGCAGGCGTCAATTGTTCAGCAACGCGAGCCGGGCTTCCTCGCGCCCGCCGCTGGCGATGGCGCTCGTGCTCAGACGGCACGGGCACATGCAGCACCTCCAAGATCGTGGATTCACTGCATAGTCGTCTGGCGGGGCCGGCAATCGACAAGTCCGGGCGCAGGCGAGCGCAAATTCGCTCAAATGGCCACTTGGGTTTCGGCGCCACGACACAAAAAGTGAGAGGCTTCCATCGGAACGGAGTCGGCGGCGTATCGCCCGGCTTGGTCATTCGCATGCGGCGGTAGCATCATGGGGTGCTCATCAGCCTTACGGAATGGACCATGAGTGCCTTGCTGGCCGAAGACGCAATCACGATCAAGAGTGCCGATGACATTGTCGGCATGCGAGCGGCCGGGCAGGCTGCGGCATCGGTCTTGATGATGCTGGTCGAGCACGTCCGTCCCGGCATCAGCACCGGCGAACTCGATGAGATCGCACGTGACTACATTCAGGGGCCGCTGGGCTGCAAATCGGCCACCATCGGCTATACCGCCGGCGGTTCGCGGCCGCCGTATCCCGGCGCGATCTGCACGTCGGTGAACCATGTGGTCTGTCACGGCATACCCGGTAGCAAGCGCCTCAAGTCGGGTGACATCCTCAATATCGACGTCACCGTCATCAAGGACGGCTTTCATGGTGACACCAGCCGGATGTTCTTGATCGGCAAGCCCAGCGTGCTGGCCAAGCGTCTGGTCGAAGCCACGCATCGGGCGATGGTGCTGGGGATCGAGCAGGTGCGGCCGGGCGCCAGGCTCGGTGACATCGGCGCGGCGATCCAGACCTATGTCGAGGGCCTGGGCCTGTCAGTGGTGCGCGAGTACTGCGGCCACGGCATCGGGCGCGTGTTTCACGAAGAGCCGCAGGTGGTGCACTACGGAAAGCCGGGAACCGGTCTGGAATTGGTGCCGGGCATGTGTTTCACGATCGAGCCGATGATCAACGCCGGCCGCGCCGCCGTGCGCGAACTGCCGGATCAGTGGACGGTGGTCACCAAGGACCATTCGCTGTCGGCGCAATGGGAGCACACCATCGCGGTGACCGAGAGCGGCTACGAGGTGATGACGCTGCGCAACGGCGAAGTCTGAAGCCTGCCCACCCGGCACCCTGCGCCGGGCGAACAGCTTCAGTCGATTCAGCGTCCGCGCGTGGATTGCAGATAGCGGTAGAAATCCGAATCGGCGTCGAGCAGCAGGGTGGTGTTCTCGTCGATCGCCTTGTAGCTCGCCAGCGTCTCGAAGAAGGCATAGAACTCCGGATCCTCGCCGTACGATTCGCCGTAGATGCGCGTGGCTTCGGCGTCGGCCTTGCCGATGATTTCCTGCGCCTTGCGGTCGGCTTCGGACCGGATCCGGCGCAGCTTGCGGTCCATCTCGCCCAGAATCTCCTGACTGCGACCCTGGCCTTCGGAGCGGAAGCGTTCGGCGATGCTCTGGCGCTCCGCAATCATGCGGTTCTCCACCTGGGTGCGTACCGAGTCGATGTAGTTGATGCGCTTGATGCGCACGTCCACCAGTTCGATGCCGAGATCGGGCATCTGCTGCGAGGCGGCGGCCAGCATTTCCGCTTCGAGCTTGGCACGACCCTTCTTCGGCTTCTTGAGGTCGGCCTGGTCGATCGAGACTTCTTCTTCGGGCAGCGCGTCGATATCCACCTGCCAGTCGGCGGATCGCACGATTTCCTCGAGGTCGGTTCCGGAGACGATGTCGCGCACCACCGAATCGATGATGTCATCGAGACGCGTGCGCGCGCCGGTTTCATCACGCACCGAACGCAGAAACTGCAGCGCGTCGGTGATGCGCCAGCGGGCGGTGGTGTCGACCACCACGAACTCGCGACCCAGCGTGGGAATCTGGCTGACGTCGCCGTCCCAGGCCAGCAGGCGCTTGTCGAAGCGCCGCACTTCCTGGATGAACGGCGTCTTCCAGTGAAGGCCGGGTTCGGTAATCACTTCACCAACCGGTTCGCCGAACTGCACCACGATGCCCTGCTCGGACTGATCGATGACCGTGGCGGCATTGATACCGACGAATACGATCACCAGAAGTGCGACTGCCGCAATCAGGAGCTTGTTCATTGGCCATTCTCCTTCTTGTCGGCGGCTTTCGGAGCGTTCTGGTTTCCTAGGTTGAGCAGCGGCAAGGGCGCTGTCTGACCGTCGCGCATGACGTAGACCGCGCCGGCGCGCGGCAAGGCGTCCTTCAGGGTTTCCAGGTACAGGCGCGAGCGGGTGACTTCCGGCGCGCGGCGGTATTCGGCGAGCACCGCGTCGAAGCGCGAGGTCTCGCCCAGGGCGCGGTTGACGCGCTCACTGGCGTAGCCCTCGGCTTGCGAGACGATGCGCAGGGCTTCGCCTTCGGCGCGCGGGATTGACTGGTTCTGACGCTTGGTGGCTTCGTTGATGGTGCGTTCGCGCTCCTGGCGTGCTTCGTTGACTTCGTTGAACGCCGGTTGCACGCGCTGCGGCGGCACCACGTCCTGAAGCTCCACGGTGATCACGTGAATGCCGTTGTCGTAGCGCATCATCGCGCTCTGGATTTCCTCGCGCGCCGCCGCCGAGATTTCCACGCGGCCCACGGTGAGCACGTCGCTGCCGATGCGGTTGCCGACCACGCGTCGCATCACGGACTCCGAGATGTCGTGGAGCGTGCGTTCCGGTTCGCGCATCGCGTAGAGATACTTGATCGGATCGGCGATGCGGTACTGCACGACCCACTCCACGTCGATCACGTTGAGATCGCCGGTGAGCATCAGCGATTCATCGGGCTGGCCCTGGCCGGTGTAGCGCGTGCGGCCGTCGCTGGCGCGCTGGCGCTGATCGGTGCGAAATCCGAACTCCTGCTTGAGCACGCGCTCGGTGGCGACGCGCTGCACCTGATCGATGCCGAACGGAATCTTGAAGTTGAGGCCGGGATCGGTGATGCCGATGACCTGGCCGAAGCGCTTGACCACGGCGCGTTCTTCGGGCTGTACGGTATAGAACGAGCTGAATCCGCCCCAGGCGATAATCAGCAGGATGAAGCCGAGTACCGCCGGCTTCATCATCTCGAATGGAGAGCCACCATCCGGGCCTCCAGCCGAGTTCCCACCGGATGGGCCCTGTTCCTGCCAGCCCTTGCCGGTCAGCACGCTTTCCAGCCAATTCTTTCGACGTCCCGCCATGGCGGATTCCCCCGGTTTCAATAGTGTGTGGACGGCAAGCCATCAGGCTTGGACCACGAGCCGACGCGGCTCAAAGCAGCGGCGCACGGTATACCTTGTGGGATGGAGCCTCAAGCCCGCGGCTTCGCCGGTCAAGGGCCGGGACGTGCCGGCAGCTCGCCGCGAAAGACGAAACAGACCGCGCCCAGAACGCAATTCGGTCCCGCAGCAGCGCCGCAGCTCAAGCCTGATCTCAATCGGCGGTGGCGGTGCCACGCAAGCGTGCGATCAGCGCCGCAAGCCGCTCCTCCGGCGGCGGCGTTTCGGCATCCAGTTCGCCGGGATACCCGAGTCGGCGCAGAGCAGTGCGCATCGGGCCCGGATCGAACAGCTCGATTCGGACCTTGCGCTGCTCGACCGACCAGGTGCGTGCCATGCCCTCCAGCGCGGACTTGGTGACGCCGTAGGTGCCCTGGAAGGCCTTGGCCTCGTGCCCCGCCGCGCAGGTGACGAACATCACCATCGAATTTTCCGTCGCCTCCAGCAGGCCGAAGCAGGCACGGCTCAGCCCCCAGGGCGCGATAAGGTTCACCTGCAGCGGCTCGATCCAGTCGAAGGGCTGCAATTCGGACAGGAGCTGGAAGTTCTTGAAGTGGGCGGCACAGTGGACGATACCGTGCAGTTTTCCGTTGAATTCGGATTCGATCTGCGCGCGTAGCTGATCGAATTCCTTGGCGCCGGCCTTGGCCAGATCCAGCGCAACGATTGCGGGCTGGGCATGGCCGGCGGCCACGATCTCGTCGTACAGCGTCTCCAGCGTGGCGGACTGCCGTCCCAGCAGGATGACGCTGGCGCCCAGTTCGGCGAGCCGGCGCGACAGGGCCCGACCCAGGCCGCTGCCGGCACCGGTGATCATGAATGTCTGCCTGGAGAAGACGGCGCTGCCGTCTTCGGGGGCGGAAGCTGTGTTCATCGCATGCACATGATGAAGGGCGCCCCGAGAGCGCGGGGGCGCAAAGGTATCAGGAAGTATCCGGACCTGCTCGGGCGGTGAACTCAGGCGGCGAGCAGGCGTGCGACCTCGATTGCCGGCGAGGCCTCTGCGATGTAGTCGCCATCGGCCCAGTCGCAGCCGAGTTCGCGCACCAGTTCCAGCTGCGCCTCGTTTTCGAGCCCGCTGGCGACGCTCGCGAGGCCGAGCTTGCGCGCCAGATCCACGTGTGCCGACAGTACCGTGCGTGCCGCGGGTTGCGTGACCGCCGCATGGAGCAGCCGCGGGCACAGCGCTACCTGACTGATTGCGTAGTACAGCGGTGTGCTGGCCGAGGTGCCGGTGGCGCCGAAGCCGACGAGGCAGATTTCGATGCCTTCGTTTCGCAGCACCTGCAGTTGCCGGTGCGCGTGTTCGTGGTGGCGAATCAAGGAAACCTCACTCAACTCCAGCGCCAGTGACTGGGCGCTGACGTCGTGCGCGGCCAGCAGGCGCAATACCGACGGCGCCAGATCGTTCAGGGCCAGGGCGTTGTCGCCAAGGCGTACCGCGACCTGTGGACGCCCTTCGGGGCGTGCCCAGGCGATACTGCGTGACAGGGCCTGCGACAGCTGCCAGAGCGTGAGCCCGTAGATCAGGCTGAGACGGTCGGGAAGGTCGAGGAATTCGGTTTCCTCGAGTCGTTGGCGACGCGGATGCGGCCACACCGGCGCAAGGCGCAGGCGTGTCGGCAGTTTGGGTGAGAGCGGGCGTTGCAGGCGATATTCATCGGTCAGTCCTTCGTGTGCGAGTGCGCCATGCAGTTCCGCGGCCAGACGCGGTCGTTCGGCGTATTCGGATTCGAAGCGTGGGGCGTAGACCAATGTGTCGCGACCGAGCGTGGCGGCGGCGAATTTGGCGGTTTCGGCACGACGCAACAGGGCCGTGGCCTCGGCGCCATGTCCGGACACGATGGCGATGCCGATATGGGTGCGGATCGATACGGCACCGACCGGCAGCGACACCGGCGTGTCCAGCGCCAGCTGGATGCGGCCGGCGAGGCGCATCGGGTCTTCGCCGTCACCGGTCTTGCGCATCAGCACGGCGAAGTCGCTGCTGTCGTACTGTGTGAGCAGATCGGATTCGCGCATCACCGACTGCACCCGCGAGATCATGTGGCGCAGCAACTCTTCGGCGGTGGCTTCGCCGCCGGTGTAGCGCAAGTCCATGTACTGCGGGCAGTCGAAGACCAGCAGCGCGCCATTGCTGTCGTGGCCGCCGACTTCGCGCAGCGCGGCGATCAGCGACTGACGGTTCGGTAGACCGAGCTGGGGGCCGGCGACCTGCTGACGTGTCAGCTGGAATTCCAGGGCATGGGCACGTTCACGCAGATCGCGGGTTTCGTCGAGCACCATCGCGCCAGCCTGATACGACAGCAGCGTGCCGACGTACTGGCCCCACAGCAGGAACAGGAACGGCATGCCGTCGAGCAGCCACAGCGCGGGATTGCTGGTCTGCGCCTCACTCATCGCCGCCAGTGAGATCCCGCCCGACTGGAACAGGGTGGACAACAGCGTGCCCAGCAGCAGCGCCGCCAGGGCGATGCCCAGCCCGATCCAGGCATAGCGATTGGTGCGCGAGCGCAGCAGTCTGGCGATGCTGTCCAGATTCCTCGGCGCTAGGGGCGGCTGGGCCTTGTTCATGGTGATGCTCCTCGATGCCCGTCGGTGCGACGGGCGATCAGCATTCGGCCCGCTGGAACGCTTCAGACAGGCGCGGCAAACGTGTCAGGATTTTCCTCAAGCCACGCCATCAATTGCGCGGGCGACGCTGCCGTTCCGTCGGCTCCCCAGCTGTACGGATCTTCCTCCGCCTCATGATAGCCCCACAAAGCGGCAATTACAGGCATTTTGCAGGATTGCGCGGCCTCGATATCGCGACGGTCGTCGCCGACATAGAGGCAATCTGCCGGCTCGCGCCCGATCTGGCGGCAAGCCATCAGCAACGGGTCCGGCGCCGGCTTGGGTTTCGCGGCGCTGTCTCCGCCGACCAGGCAGGCTGCACGGTCCGCGAGACCCAAGGCCCGCATCAGCGGTTCGGCCAGGTCAGTCGGCTTGTTGGTGACCACGCCCCAGCAGCGGCCGTGGGTCTCGAAGGCCGACAGCAGCGGTTCGAAGCCTGCGAACAGTTGTGATTGCAGGCTGATGTCCTCGCGGTAGTAGTCCAGAAACCGTTGCCGCAGTTCCGCGTAGCGCGCATCGTCGGTCTGCAGGCCCAGCGCCTTGCGCAGCAGGCCGCGTGCCCCCTGGGACGCATAGGGGCGCAGCTCGTCCAACGGCAGCGGCGCCAGCCCTTCGTCCCGGCGGATGCGATTGGCGGCGCCGCCAAGATCGGGCGCGGTATCGACGAGGGTGCCGTCCAGATCGAATAGCAGTGCGGACGGTCCGCTCATGCCGGTTTGCGTACGTGCATGAAATAGTTCACGTCCACGTCGTCCGACAGACTCGCGGCCTTGAGCAGCGGGTTGTAGCGCAGTCCGCGCAGCGCAATCACCTCCAGGCCGGCGCCGCGCGCGCCGCGCGCCAGTTCCGAGGGCTTGATCAGCTTGGCGTAGTCGTGGGTGCCACGCGGTACCAGATTGAGCACCCATTCGGCGCCGACGATCGCCAGCGCGAAGGCCTTGGCGTTACGGTTGATGGTCGACAGGATCAGTTCGCCGCCGGGCTTGAGCAGCCGCGCACAGGCGGCGATCACCGATTCCGGGTCCGGCACGTGTTCGAGCATTTCCAGGCAGGTGACGGCGTCGTACTGTCCGGCCTGCTGATCGGCCAGCGCCTCGACGCTGATCTGCTGATAGTCCACGGCGATGCCGGCGGCGGCCGCGTGTTCGCGCGCCACGTCCAGGGCATCGCCGGCCAGATCGATCCCGGTGACCTCGGCGCCAAGCGCGGCCAGACCTTCGGCGACCAGTCCGCCGCCGCAGCCGACATCCGCGATGCGCTTGCCCTGGCAGCCGTCCAGGCACTGATCGATGTAGCGCAGCCGCAACGGATTGATGTGATGCAGCGTCGCCATCTCGCCCTGCGGGTCCCACCAGCGCGCGGCGAGCGCAGAGAAATGCGAAATCTCGCGCGGGTCCACGTTCACGTTCATGCCTGGAGTCCTTTGATGATGCGTTGCTGCCATTGGCGTGCCTCGGCCTTGATGGCGGATTCATCCAGCGTCTGCAGCTCGCGTCCGCGCATCAAGGCACGGCCGGCGACATAGCTGTGGGTGACGCGGTCGCGGCCGGTGGCGTAGACGGTCTGGGAGATCAGATCGTACATCGGCACACTGTCGATCTGGTCCATGTCGATGGCGATGAAATCGGCCGCCTTGCCCCGTTCCAGGCTGCCGATCCGTTCTTCCAGACCCAGGGCGCGGGCACCGCCCAGCGTGGCCGCGCGCAGGGCCTGCGCCGCCGGAAAGGCGGCGGCGTTGCCGGAGACACCCTTGGCCAGCAGCGCTGCGGTGCGCATTTCGCCGATCAGGTCCAGATCGTTGTTGCTGGCGGCGCCGTCGGTGCCGATCGAGACATTGACGCCAGCGTCCAGCAGCTTGCTCACCGGGCAGAAGCCGCTGGCGAGCTTGAGATTGGATTCGGGGCAGTGCGCGATCGACACGCCGAAGGTCGCGCAGTCTTCGATCTCCTGATCGTTGAGCTGGGTCATGTGCACGGCCATGAACTCGCGTGACAACAGGCCCAGGCGCTTGAGGCGCGCGAACGGCCGTTCACCGTGCTGCGCCACCGCGTCCTCGACCTCGAAGGCGGTCTCATGGACATGCATGTGAATCGGCACGTCCATTTCGTGCGACAGCATGGCGATGCGTTCCAGCGCGGGATCGCCCACGGTGTAGGGCGCGTGCGGCGCGAACGCGAAGCCCAGCAGCGGATGCGTGCGATTGGCCTCGATCACGTCCACGGCGCGGCTGATGTAGCCCTGTGCGTTCTGCGCCCAGGGCGTGGGGAATTCCAGCACCGGCACGCCGACCAGCGCGCGCATCGAGGCCTCGCGCAACACCTCCACCGTGCTTTCAGGAAAGAAGTACTGATCCGCGAAACAGGTGATGCCGCCCTTGAGCATCTCCGCGGCCGCGAGCGCCACACCGGCGCGGCAGAACGCGGCGGAAGCGTGACGGCCCTCGGCCGGCCAGATGTGATCCTGCAACCAGTTCATCAGCGGCAGGTCGTCGGCGAGTCCGCGCAGCAGCGTCATCGCCGCATGGGTATGGGTGTTGACCAGACCCGGCAGAACAACCTGATTCGGTAGCTCCAGGGTTTCGCGTGCGCGATAGGCCTGGCGCGCGAAATCGGCCGGCAGCAAGTCGACGATACGGCCACCGTCGACCACCAGCGCATGATCCTCGTGGACCGTCAGATGCGGCTCCACGGGAACGATCCAACGCGGAACGATCAGTAGATCGACGTCTTGCATGTTGGGAAGTCCAGACAATGGAAAGGCTGGCGCTATGTTAACCCGCCCGCCAAGCGGCTCACGGGGTTCGCGTTTCCGGAGCACTCGACGCGCGCACCCAGATCGGTTAATGCTTGCCGCCCGAATCAGCCTGGGTACTCAGCGCATGTCCAGCGATACCTCATCGCAATCGTTGGCGACCGGCACGACCGTGCAACCGATGATCTGGAGCAGCGGCGGCCTGCGGCTGCTCGATCAGCGCCGGCTGCCGCAGGCCACAGAATGGCTCGACTGCAACAGCGCCGCAGCAGTGGCCGAGGCGATCCGGAGCATGGCGGTGCGCGGCGCACCGGCGATCGGCATCGCCGCCGCGTTCGGCATTGTGATCGACGCGCAGGCCGGGCGCGATTACGCCGCAGCCGAGACGGTACTGCTGCAGTCACGGCCGACGGCGGTGAATCTGCATTGGGCGCTGGGCCGAATGCGCGGCGTTTTCGATGCCGGCGGCGGTGCCGGACGGCTGGAGGCCGAGGCGCAGGCGATACTCGTCGAGGACGTGACCCAGAACCGCCGCATCGGCGAGTTCGGCGCGGCCTTGCTGCCACAAGGTGCGCGGGTGCTGACGCACTGCAATACCGGGGCGCTCGCCACCGGAGGACATGGCACGGCTTTGGGCATCGTGCGCAGCGCACATGCGGAGGGGCGGGTGGAACGGGTCTATGCCACCGAGACGCGCCCCTGGCTGCAAGGCGCGCGGTTGACCGCCTGGGAACTGGTCCAGGAAGGGATTCCGAGCACCCTGATCGCTGATGGCGCCGCCGCTTCGCTGATGGCGCGCGGCATGATCGATGCAGTGATTGTCGGGGCCGACCGTATCGCCGCCAACGGCGACACCGCCAACAAGATCGGCACCTACATGCTGGCCTGCTGCGCCGCGCGTCACGAGATTCCGTTCTACGTCGCCGCGCCCAGTGGTACTTTCGACCTGAATACCGATAGCGGCGCGCAGATTCCGATCGAGGAGCGGGTCGGCGAGGAACTGCTGCACCTGGCCGGGCAGCGCACCGCCGCGATCGGCATCGAAGCGCTCAATCCGGTGTTCGATGTCACTCCGGCGGCGCTGATTGCGGCCATCGTCTGTGAAAAAGGCGTGATCCGGCCGGTCGGCCGATCCGGCGTGGAACGCGTATTGGGCCTGAGTTGAGGCTGTCCCGCGCAGTGCTTGTTGCCGGTCGATGCACGAATTCGATTGAGGGGGCGGGGACGATCACCTAGAATCCCTCAAACTCGCAACCCCCGCTCTCATGCCAGACGCTCCCCAAACGCGCTACGTGTTCGTTACCGGGGGCGTGGTGTCTTCCTTGGGTAAAGGCATCGCGTCCGCTTCACTCGCTGCAATTCTCGAATCGCGCGGGCTCAAGGTCCATATGTTGAAACTGGACCCCTATATCAACGTTGATGCGGGCACCATGAGCCCGTTTCAGCACGGAGAGGTGTTCGTCACCCAGGACGGCGCCGAAACCGATCTCGATCTTGGCCACTACGAACGCTTCCTGCGCGGCAAGACCACGCGGGCCAGCAATGTCACGACGGGTCAGGTCTACCGCAATGTGATCGAGAAGGAGCGCCGCGGCGACTATCTGGGCTCGACGGTCCAGGTGATCCCGCACATCACCGACGAAATCCAGCACTGCATCGAAGTGGGCGCGCAGGGCGCGGACATCTGCATGGTCGAGATCGGCGGCACCGTCGGCGATATCGAATCGCTGCCGTTCCTGGAGTCGATCCGCCAGATGGGCACGCGGCTCGGGCGCAAGCGCGCGATGTACATGCACCTCACGCTGGTGCCGTACATCAAGTCGTCAGGTGAGATGAAGACCAAGCCGACCCAGCATTCGGCCAAGGAACTGCGCTCGATCGGCATCCAGCCGGATATCCTGATCTGCCGTACCGACCGGCCGCTGCCGGAATCGGAACGCCGCAAGATCTCGCTGTTCACCAATGTGGCACCGAACGCGGTGATCTCATCGATCGATCTCGACGACATCTACAAGATCCCGTCCTGGCTGCACCAGCAGCAGCTCGATGATCTGGTGGTCGAACATTTCGGCATCGAAGCGCGCCGCGCCGACCTGTCGCAGTGGGACCGCGTGGTGGCCTCGCGCGACGAGCAGGATGTCGAGGTTGAGATTGCGATGGTCGGCAAGTACGTCGACCTCACCGATGCCTACAAGTCACTCAACGAAGCGCTCAATCATGCCGGCCGCCATACCGGCACGCGTGTGCGGATTCGCTACGTGGAGGCCGAGGCGATCGAGCGCCAGGGTGGCGAGCATGTGCTGCAGGGCGCCGACGCCGTGCTGGTGCCCGGCGGCTTTGGCGAGCGCGGTATCGAGGGCAAGATCGCGGCCTGTCGTTATGCGCGCGAGAACAGGATTCCGTATCTCGGCATCTGTCTTGGCATGCAGGTCGCTGTCATCGAATACGCGCGAAACATGTGCGGATTCGAAGGTGCGCATAGCACGGAAATGGACCCCAATACACCGCATCCGGTGATCGCACTGGTCACCGAATGGCATGACGCCGCCTCCGGCAAGATCCATCTGCGCGACTTTGCCTCGTACAAGGGCGGCACGATGCGTCTCGGGCAGCAGAGCGCCCGTCTTCAGGCCGGCACCAAGGCGCGCGAGATGTACAACGCCGAGATCATCGGCGAGCGTCATCGCCACCGCTACGAGTTCAACAATGCCTACCGGGAGCCGCTGGAAAAGGCCGGTTTGGTCATTTCCGGCGAGACGGTCGAAGACCAGCTCGTGGAAATGGTCGAGCTTGCCGATCACCCCTGGTTCCTGGGCTGCCAGTTCCATCCGGAATTCACCTCGACGCCGCGTGACGGCCACCCGCTGTTCTCCGGGTTTATCCGTGCCGCGCGTCAACATCACGAGGCGCATCGGGCGAACGCAATATGAAGCTGCTCGGACGAGACATCGGTATCGACCAGCCGCTGTTCCTGATCGCGGGGCCGGATACGCTGGAGTCCGAGGATCTGGCGCTGGAAGTGGCCAGCCACATCAAGCCGATCGCCGATCGACTGGGCATTCTGTACGTGTTCAAGGGTTCGTTCGACAAGGCCAATCGCACTTCGCATACCTCCTATCGCGGCCCTGGAATCGAAGAAGGGCTGCGCATCATGGAGCGCGTGAAGTCGGAGGTGGGTGTACCGGTGTTGACCGATGTGCATGAGGACACGCCGGTTGATGAACTCGCGGCCGTCATCGACGTGATCCAGACGCCGGCCTTCCTATGCCGGCAGACCAATTTCATGCAGAAGTGGGCGAAAAGCGGGCGACCGATCAACGTCAAGAAAGGCCAGTTCATGTCGCCCTGGGAGATGGCCAAGGTCATCGACAAGATGACGGCGGTTGCCGAGCACAACTTCGCTTTGTGCGAGCGCGGCTTTTCGTTCGGCTACAACAATCTCGTCGTGGACATGCGCGGGCTGTCGATCATGAACAAGTTTGCGCCGGTGGTCTTCGATTGCACGCACTCGGTGCAGTTGCCGGGCGGGCAGGGCGGCTCCAGTGGCGGCCAGCGGGAGTTCATTCCGGTGCTGGCGCGTGCCGCGGTCGGTGCTGGCGTATCTGGTCTGTTCATGGAAACGCATCCCAAGCCTGACGAAGCCCTGTGTGACGGTCCCAATTCCTTGCCGTTGTCGCGGATCGAGGAGCTGCTTGAGACCCTGGTGGCGCTGGATCGCGTCGTGAAGTCGGTGCCGCTGCTTGAGAAGAAATTCGCTTGATCGGGACCGTTCGGTTAAAAGGTAAAAGGCGGCGAGAGGCTAACCTCGCAGCCGAATGACCGATTCAACCCCGCCCGATTCACCAAGAAGAGAACCATCAATCTTATGTCGAAAATCGCCAAAGTCAGTGCTCTTGAAATCATCGACTCACGAGGCAATCCCACGATCGAAGCCGAAGTCGTCCTCGAATCCGGAGCGATCGGTCGTGCCGCCGCGCCGAGCGGCGCGTCGACCGGCGTGCGTGAAGCGGTGGAATTGCGCGACGGTTTGCCCAAGGGCAAGAGCCGGGTGAAGCCGCGCTATCTTGGCAAGGGCGTGCTCAAGGCGGTCAAGCATGTCGAGTCCGACATCGCGCGCAAGGTGATTGGTCTGGAAGCCCAGGATCAGGCGGCGCTTGATCAGACGATGATCGATCTGGATGGCACCGACAACAAATCACGGCTCGGCGCCAATGCGATTCTCGCGGTCTCGCTGGCTGTGGCCAAGGCGGCTGCCGAAGAAAACTTCCTGCCGTTGTATCGCCACATCGGGGGCTTGCAGGGCACGGTGCTGCCGGTGCCGATGATGAACGTGATCAACGGCGGCGCGCATGCCGACAACAATGTCGACATTCAGGAGTTCATGATTCTGCCGGTGGGCGCGTCCAGCTTTTCAGAGGCGCTGCGCTGGGGGTCCGAGACCTTTCATGCGCTGAAAGCAGTGCTCAAGGCGCGCAGGCTCAACACCAACGTGGGCGACGAAGGCGGCTTTGCGCCGGACCTGCCGTCCAACGCAGCCGCGCTGGAATGTCTGCTCGAAGCCATAGAGAAGGCCGGCTACAAGCCCGGCAAGGACATCTATCTGGGGCTGGACGTGGCGTCCAGCGAGTTCTTCAAGGCAGGCAAGTACCACCTCGACGGCGAGGGCAAGAAGTACACGCCGGCCGAGTTCGTGGACTACCTGGCCGGCATCTGCAGCCAGTACCCGGTGATCTCGGTCGAGGACGGCTGTGCCGAGGGCGATTGGAAGGGCTGGAAGATTCTCACCGAGAAGCTCGGCGACAAGCTGCAGCTGGTGGGCGATGACCTGTTCGTGACCAACACCAGGATCCTGGCCGAAGGCATTGCCAAGAACGTCGCCAACAGCATCCTGATCAAGCCGAACCAGATCGGTACCTTGACCGAAACGCTGGAAGCCATCGAAATGGCGACGCGCGCCGGTTATTCCAGCGTGGTCTCGCACCGCTCCGGCGAAACCGAGGACACCACGATCGCCGATATCGCCGTCGCCACCAGTGCCTCGCAGATCAAGACCGGTTCGCTGTGTCGCTCCGACCGCATGGCCAAGTACAACCAGTTGCTGCGCATCGAGAAGCAGCTCGGTTCGCAGGCACGGTATCCGGGCGCCGCTGCATTCCCGATTAAACTCGGATAAACTTTAGGAATCTGTTATAAACTATTGAAATGACGCGTGTGACGGCAGCTATTTTACTATCGCTGTTCGCTGCCCTGCAGTATCGACTGTGGGTGGCGGACGGTGGGCTGTCGCATACGCATCGTCTCAAGTCGCTGATCGCCGCCGAATCGGCGGAGGTGGCGCAGATGCGCGCGCGCAATGCCGCGCTGGATGCCGAAGTCAGCGACCTGCATGCGGGTCTCGAAGCGGTCGAGGCCCGCGCCCGCAGTACCCTGGGCATGATCAAGTCCGACGAGACCTTCTACCTCGTCGTCTCCCGCTGATCCGGGCTGTTTCGAACCTTGGCAAGTACGCCTCGCTACTGGGCCGTGGTCGTGGCCGCAGGCAACGGTTCGCGCATGGCCGCCGATCGTCCCAAGCAGTATCTGCCTTTGGCGGGACGCTGCGTGATCGAATGGAGTCTCGCACCGTTTCTGGATTGTGACTGGATTGCCGGAATCGTGGTGGTGCTCGCAGCTGCGGATTGCGAGTTCGCAAAACTGCCGGTGAGTCGCGATGATCGGGTGTTCAGCGTCGATGGTGGCGCCAGCCGCGCCGAATCGGTGCTGTGTGGATTGCGCTGGATCGAGGCCAATGCTGGCAAGGCGGATGGCCGCAGCTATGCCTTGGTGCATGATGCCGCGCGGCCTTGCTTGCGCCAACAGGATCTGGATCGTCTGCGTGATCTGGCCAGCAATGCGGACGGCGGGCTGTTGGCAGTGCCGGTGACCGATACGCTAAAACGTGAAGCGCAATCGAGGGTAGACGAGACCATCAGCCGCGACGCGTTGTGGCGCGCCCAGACACCGCAGCTGTTCGAGCTTTCGCGGCTGGTTCAGGCGCTCGAAGTGGCGGCATCCAGTGGCCTCGCGGTCACCGACGACGCCAGCGCAATGGAAGCCATCGGTGCACGGCCGCATCTGGTTCGCGGCAGCGGATCGAACATCAAGATCACGCATGCCGAAGACCTGGCGCTAGCCGAGTTCTGGCTGAACCGGCAGGGTGGCTCGGATTGAAGTAGCCGGGCGTTCCGTGGGTGATGCCGCGATCCATGCCGTACAACCGTCCCAAGTTCGCAGGAACCGCCGGCTATACGCTGTGGTTCTGCTGACTAACCCGCTCGTCTGAGCCCATCTCTCGCCGCAAACGGGATCACCCCAAGAGTGGTTCCAAGTGCGAGGGTTGTTGTGCGCATGCAAAACGCTCACCTACCTGGGTGATATTCATACGAAGTGGCGCTGGACTATCCTGCCTTGAATTTCGCAAATCGCCGACGCGCTTTTCGGGGAAAATCTATGGTGGGTCGAATCGTTTCGTGGGCCGGTTGTTGGCTCGGCTGTTTGCTATTCGCAACTGCGACGCTGGTTCAGCTTGCGCATGCCGACGAACCATCCGAACGTAGCGACGCGCTGGCGCTGCAAGTAGTCAATGAAGGCTTTGGTGGCGACTCCGTAGACCAGTTTGGTGAGCGCTACGATTCTGTCCGGCAGCAAAAAGCGGGTCACAGATGCTGAAGGCAACGAAACCACCATCACCTATCAAGCTTACGGGGAACCAGACGAAAGCCTTCCAACCAAGATCGAAGCGCCTGAAGACCAGACCACGCTCATCAATCGAAACATCTTCGGCCTGATCACTACCGTGACACAGTCGGGCACCTACAACGGCAGCACCGTCAGCGCGACGCAAAGCTGGGCTTACGACAGCTACAAACGCCTTTGTCGAAAGACCGAACCGGAAACCGGATCGATCGTGTTCGGCTATGACGCAGCCAGCCAAATAGTGTGGGAAGCCAAAGGCCAGAGCGGCAGCGGCTGTGTTTCTTCGCCGCCTTCCGATGCGACGCATTTCGTTTATGACGGCCGGGGCCGCACCTCGCTCATCGGCCATCCCGGCTCGGCATACGACATCACGCTCGACTACGACGATGCCGGCAATCTGGAACTCGTCAGCAACCCCACCGCCACCTGGAACTACGCATACAACAATCGTAACCTGCCGGAATTCGAAACCGCACAGATCGACGGCCACACCTTCAGCATCGATCACGTCTACAACGGTCTGGCGCAGCTCAGCAGCCAGGCGTTGCCGAGCGGCCGATCCATCAACTACGCACCGGACGCCTGGGGCCGCCCAACCAAGCTGGGCAGCTACGTAACGGGCGTGAATTATCACCCGAACGGACTGTTGTCGGCGTACAACTACGCCAATGGCCTCGGCTTCAGCCAGACGCTCAATGAGCGCCAATGGCCAAAGCGACAGCAAACGCAAACCAGCGGCGCTCTCGTATTCCAAGATCTGGAGTACGACTACAACGATAGCGCCGACCTTATTGGAATCATCGACCACACCGACGGTGCCGACAGCGTCACCATCACCGATATGGGTTACGACGGTTTGCATCGCCTGACCAGCGCCAGTGGCGTTTGGGGCACGCACGGCTATGTCTACGATCCGCTCAACAACATTCGCGGCCGTACCGGATCGATTCCCCTGAATTACAGCTACAACACCAGCAAGAACCGCGTCAGCAACATCAGCGGTAGTCAGAGTCGCAGCTATAGCTACGACAGCCGTGGCCGCGTCGAATCGGACGGTCAGCATAGCTACACTTGGACGCCGACGGATCGCATCGAAACCATCCCCGGCAAGGCCAGCTACGGCTATGACGGCAACGGCAAGCGCATCAAGATCGAAAAAGCCGACGGTACCGTCGAATACAACCTCTATGATCTGGCGGGCGAACTCGTCTACGTCAATAAGATCGAGCCCGACCCCCTCGCGCTGGCGCGTAGTGGAACGCTCGTCGATGCTGAGCCGGCCCAGGGCCTCGCCTACCTGCCGGACGTCGCGACCCCGCAATACGCACTGGGCGCCGAAGCCGAAACGCTGCTGCGCGGCACGATCGGCGACTACAGCCTGGGCGGCATCCGCACCTCACCGTCCCCGCCCGGCAAGCTCTTCACCGTCGTGCTCGATCCACCGCGCATTCCCGACGGTCTGAGTCCCGGCAGTGCCTCGTCCCCCGGCCCGACCCAAAGCAGCACCACCGTCAACTTCAGCTGGAATGCCTCCTCCGGCACGGTCGACTATCGCATCAATATTGTCAACGAGGACACGGGCAGTCTGGTCATCAACGACTCGCCGGCCAGCAATGCCTATCAGGCGAGCTTCGACGACGACACCCACTACAGCTGGCGGGTCCGCGCCTGCGGCCCGGTCGCCTGCTCAGGTTTCAGCGATCCCGCGTATTTCGTCACACCACCCACGCCACCGGCCGTACCAGCGAACCCAACGCCCGGCAACACCAGCGCGCCGGGCCCGACCACGGCCAGCAGCACCGTCACCGTCAGTTGGTCGGTCTCCAGCGGCGCCACCCACTACACCGTCCAAGCCTTCAACAACGCCACCGGCGCCACGGCCATCGACACCAGCACCGCTGGCACCAGCACGAGCCTCAGCCTGGGCAGTGGCACCACCTATCGCTGGCACGTCCAGGCCTGCAATGCCGGCGGATGCTCGATCTACACCGCCAACCGGTACTTCACGACCCCGGCCGCCGCCACGCCACCGCCCGTACCGGCCAACCTGACACCCGGCAGCACCAGCGCCCCCGGACCCTCCACCGGCGGCACCACACTCACGCTCGACTGGTCGAACTCCAGCGGCGCTACCAGCTATACCGTGAAGGTGATCAACCAAGACAGCGGTGCCACCGTCCTCAGCACCAGTACTTCCAGTAGTAGCCACAGCGTCACGCTGGACGACGACACGTCCTACAAATGGCGCGTACGTGCCTGCAATGCCGTCGGCTGCTCCGCCTACGCCGCGTATCGCTACTTCGTCACGCCCGCCGATCTCGCGCCGCCACCGGAGCCCGGCAACCCCAGCCCCGGCAGCAGCAGCGCCCCGGGCCCGACCACCGCCAATCCCGACGTGACCCTGAACTGGTCCGCTGCCACCGGCGCCGCCAGTTACACCGTCCAGGTCACCAATCGCGGCACCAGCGCCCTCGTCGTCAACCTCAGCACCGCCACCACCAGCTATCTCGCCGAGCTGGACTACGCCACCGCATACCGCTGGACCGTCAAAGCCTGCAATGCCGCCGGTTGCTCCGCCACCACCGCAAACCGTTATTTCGAAACGCCGCCGGTGCCGACGATCGAATCGGAAATCGAATACCTCAGCCTGGGCGGCCAGACCCTGGTTGAACTGGTCAAGGTCGGCGGTAGCAACAGCGTTACCTATCTGCACCCGGACCTGCTCGGCAGCCCAAGACGGGCGAGTGACAGCGGAGCGAATCAACAATGGCGCGAGCACTACGACCCGTATGGAATGAAGCTCAACGGTGTCGATGAGAAGATCGGCTACACCGGCCATGCCTACGATGCAGAGACCGGGCTGACGTACATGCAGGCGCGGTTTTATGATCCACTGGTCGGCCGGTTTCTCAGCACCGATCCGGTGGGGTTTGATGCGGGGAATCCTTACGGCTTCAATCGGTACAGCTATGCCAACAATAATCCTTATCGGTACACTGATCCAATGGTGAGTTTGTTCTTCAGTTCGGAGGAACAATCGGCGGCGCAGCAGTTGGTCTTTTAGTTACTGCTGGTTACGATTTGGTCCGAGGAGATGTATCGAGTTTCGGCACTTACGTTGGCGCAGCAGCGGGAGGCGCGGCTGCCGGCCTAACACTGACTACTACATTTAATCCAACGGCTGCTGGTGCTGCTGCGGCCGCCGTTTCAGGTGCAGTTGGCGGTGCCGTTGGAAGCGTTGTTCAGCAGAGCATTGACACTGGAACAGTCGAGGGTGGGCAGGTTGCTGCATCCGCAGCGGTAGGGGCCACCATCGGAGCTGTTGCACCCGGGGTCAAAGTTCCAGGAATCACTGCTGGCAGAAACTCTTTCGCCGCCGTCGCGAAATCTGCACAGACAAAGCTTGCCAATGGAACGATCTCCTCCGTTTCCGGATCTACGGTTGCGAAAGCTGCTGTCGCCTCAGGCGTGGAGGGCTCTGCTGGGGCCGTGATGGAGCAGACTGCAAATGTTGGTGTCGAGGCAGTAGGAAATGCAGTCGAGAAAGTACAGAAAACGATTGAGGAGCTGAAGCCTCAGGAGCGGCCGATGTGAGCAAGAGCCATAGGCCGGATTTCCTTAGCACGCCGCCTCTGATCACCATAAAAACGTGGTGGGTCAACCGACTGGTGGGGTACTTTATTATCCCGCTCCCTTTGTTTGCCGTTGCTATAAGGGAATTTCACAAAGGAGATTTCTCTGGCGCGGTAAATGTATTGCTTTGTGGATTTTTCATCGTTACAGCGCTGGAGATTTTTTTCTTTGGATTCAAAGTCGTTATTGATGGAGATCGGCTTGTCTACTGGCCTCGGCCAAGTTTTCTTTGCCGTCCGGTAAAGCTAGAAAAGCACGAAGTAAAGAATATCGAGTTTGCGCATTTCGGTTCGGGTACGCGTTTCAAAAGTGCCAACATTGCAGTGAACGCCAACAGCCCTGACTTACCGAAACAGGTCTTGCGTCTCTCCAGTTTTTCGCCGGCCGACGTAAGGAAGATTATTGCTTGGCTTGAAAGAACGTAGT